>CBFHWV010000074.1:0-9867 GCA_965659565.1 uncultured Flavobacteriales bacterium | reverse complement strand
TCATTCGCAGACCGTGCCGAACGCGCCGAGGAAGATGAGCATGTCCGAGGTGGTCGTCTGGCCATCGCCGTTGAGGTCGGCTGAACAGTTGGACAGGCAGCCGAAGTCACCGAGCAAAAGCAGGGCGTCCGAGACAGTCACAGTGCCATCGCCGTCGAGGTCGGGCGGGCAATCGTTGATCGGGTCACCGCCGCCGCCGTCACCATTGCAGAGGCCGGAGATGGACCACGTCGCATTGAACTGGGCGCCAGACGATCCGCTGTAGCCGTTGAACAGGAAAATGGACCACGTGCCATCCCCGCTAAGTCCGCTTCCGGTGAGGTCGAGGTCCGCGGTGTAGGTCCCGGAAGTGGAGCTTTGCCAAGCTGCAGGCCAGAGGGTGTAGTCCCCCAGGCTGCTGCATCCGGCAGGTGAGCTGTTGTATCCGCCGACGGCAGCACAATTGCCATCTGGCGCAGAGATGGCCAAGGCGAGGTCGGCCGCCCAATTGGCACCCCCTCCAGTGTTGGTCCACTCAAGGCTGATGGACAAGGTCTCGGGGCTTCCAGCTGCCTCCAATTCGAAGAGGGCAGAGCTGCCGTTGGCGCTGAGGGTGGCGTCCAAATTGCCTTCGGCATCGCAATCGCAGGGTTGACCTGCAGGCGGGTCAATGCAGCTTCCGTCGTCGATGGTGGCATCGGCATCGTAGTTGCAGGCCGTGGCGTCGGTGCACCCGGCGCAGCTCGTTCCGTCACCACCGCAGACACCACAGGCGTCATCGATGAGGCAGGAACCGTCATCTTCGACCGCTTCCGGGTCGTAGTTGCAGGCGCTCGGAAGGGTGCAGCCCAAGTTGCTGGTGCTGTTCGTGGGATAGCTGTCCAGCGTCAGTTGCCCGGTGTTGAGCGGGTCCAGGTAAGTGGCCACCCCCACATTCCACGACTCGTCCATGCGGCCGTAGTAATCGTATGCGCCATTGTTGTTGGAACCGCTGCACGCTGCAGCCCCCCCGTACAATTGGCCGATGATGCGTTGATTCTGGTCAAAGAGCGGAGAGCCTGAGGAGCCAGGTTCGGTGACCCCATCTTCCCATTGGTCGATCCACCAGACGTCTGCACCGCTTGCAGTGGAGGGGTAGGGGCTGTCGTTCTCAAAGCAGATTTTTTTGAGGTCTCCGCTCGGGTGGTGGATGCCCACAGCAGAGGCTGGGGTGGTCCCGGATGCGTCCCATCCGGCATACTCCACGTTGTAGCTCGCCGGTGGGGTGCTGCTCAATTCGATGAGTGCCACATCGCTGTTGCCGCTGTTGACGAGCAACGTGCCCCCCGAGATGCTTTGGTTGGTGGGGCCAGTGGTGCCGCTGCAGGTGCTGCTTTCATGGTTGAAGTAGTACACCCACGTGTTGGGATTCCCCAGGCAATGGTTGGCCGTGAGGAAATACGGCGTCCCGTTCTCTGCGGTGTTGTTGACCAAAGCGCCAGTGCACACCGCGAAACCGCCGTTGGTGATCAGGGCCACCGAGCGCTTGGCGTCTTGCCAGGCGCTGCCTTCCGGGCAGTTCACGTTGATGTTGCACGCTCCGGAATTGCCAAAGGGGCCCATGCTGGCATTGGCCGCCGGGTTCTCGGGGTGAAGCAGCAGGCTGCGATAGCCGTGGACGACTTGCGTGATGCGCAGTTGCCCTTCGCCGTGGACCGCTTCCGGTTCCTGGTACTCGACGACCACGCGGTCCGCATCCAAGAGTCCCAAGGGAAAGGTGCCCCACGGCTTTTCATTGGCTTGGGTGAACGACCCGAGGAAATGGGTGCGCTCCGCGTTCCAGACATAAAGGGCAGCACCCGCTGGGAGGTCAAATTCGCCGAGGCTCAGGCTGATGCCAGTGGCCCCGGGACAATGGATGCCGAGCTGCCAAATCCAGCGGTCCTTGACGTGGGTCCACTGCCCTGCATTCTCCAAGCTGAGGTCCACATCGCGCTCCACACCGAAGCGCCAAGGGGCCTCCTTGTACTGGTCGGTCACGGCGTCTTCCGCAGCCAAGGTTTCCAAGTCCAGGACTCCCAACGTCACCTCAGGCCCGACAAAGGCGGGCTGAGGCGCCCCCCATTTCCATGGAGCACCGCCTTGGGCCACCTGGGCGTTCAGGGCGGGTTGGCCAACAGCGAGCCCCAACAGGGCTGCACAAATCCACGCGCGCTTCATTCGCAGCTCGTGCCGAAGATGGACAGCATGACCAGCATGTCGGAGGTGGTCACCCCGTCGTCGCCGTTCATGTCGTAGGTGCAATTGGACGGACATCCGAAGTCGCCGAGGAGAAGCAGGATGTCGCCAATGCCGATGAGGCCGTCGTTGTTGAAGTCGCCGAAGCACTCGTAGACCTCTTGGAACGTCAGGCTCTGCTGGAGGACTTGAGGGTTGGATCCGTCCGCTAGGCGGGTTTGGAGGTTGACCGTGAGGCTGACCTCGCCATCCGTGGTGAGCTGGGCAATGAGCACGTGGCCGTCTGCATCCGGGAAGGCTGCCGGCTCGAGGTCGGGGTAAATGAAGACCGAACCTCCGTTGACGTCATTGGCCACAATGCTGCCGCCGGAACCTTCAAAGGCGGCGAAGTCGAGTCCGATTGTGCTCACGTCGGCCGTGTTGTCCTCACCACCAATGGTCAGCCAGCTGTCATAAGCCAGGTCTGGATCGACCGGGAGCACAGCCGGGTTGATGCTGGACGCAAGGGGACCGCCCAGCGCGTTCTGGTAGAATGCCGTGGTGGTGTTGATGGTCAGGGGAACGCTGTCAAATCCATAAACGGCCACGAGCTGCTCAGTGGGGTCGGAGAGCTCGGCCCAGACGCGGTACGTCGTCATGCCGGCGATGGTGTTTTGTCCCACCACATCGTAGCCCAACTGGACGAAACTGCTCTGTGCGGATTCGTCCTCGTCGCAGATGCCGTCCCCGTCATTGTCGTTGAGGCAGTTGCCATCACAATCGAGGTTGTCGGCTGGCGGGTAGGTGCAGGAACCATCGTCGATGGTGGCGCTGGGGTTGTAGTTGCACGCTTCAGGATCCGTGCAATCGCTGCAGGTGCTGTTGTCTCCTCCGCACACCCCGCAGCTGTCGTCAAACAGGCAGGAGCCGTCGTCGATGGTGGCATCCGGGTTGTAGTTGCACGCTGCCGGCAAGGTGCATCCGCTGCAGCTGAAGTCGCAGGTGCCGTTGTCGATGCCCGCGGTCGGATCGTAGTTGCAGGCGGTCGGGTCCGTGCAGCCAAAGTTCAGGTTGTCGGTGCAGAATGCGATGGACTCCCCGTCGCCGTAGTCGCCCCCTGACGCCACGAGGGTGTCGTTGATCGTGAGGGTGTATCCGCCGGGTGCGAAAATGCCGTCTCCAAAGCTGTCCGAAATGGTGAACGTGTAGCACCCTTCTGCAACACAGACGGTTTGCACTTCCGTGGCTCCAGCGGAGGGGTAAGGACCTCCAGTAGCCAAGCTGGCTCCGCCGTCATCGGTCAGGGTCCAGGTGATTTCACCAGGATAGGTGTCCGTGGTGATGCTGATTGTGATGGATTCGCCGGGGCCCGTGCAAGAGCCGTCGTCGATGGTGGCATCTGCATCGTAGTTGCAGCTCTCTGGGTCGGTGCAGCCGTAGCAGCTGAAGTCGCACACGCCATTGTCGATCAAGGCGTCCGGATCATAGTTGCAGGCGGTGGTGTCGGTGCAGCCGAAGCCCTCTCCCACGCAGAATGTGGTGGCTTCAGAGGACCCGAACTCTCCACCGGCAGCCACTTCGTTGCCGTCCACCGTCAAGCTGTAATCTCCGATGCCGTAGGCGCAGCAGATGCCATCTCCAAAGCTGTCCAAGAGGGTCAAGGTGTAGCAGCCGTCGGGCGCGCAGAACGACTCGGTGACGGTGCCACCCGCTGTGGCATACGGGCCGCCGGAAGCGAGGATGGCTCCGGTTGAATCCGCCAAGGTCCACGTGGTTTCCGCAGGGAAGTTGTCAAGGGTGATGCTCAAAACGAAGTCCAACCCTTCGGTCAAGCATGACCCGTCGTCGAGGATGGCGCTGGGGTCATAGTTGCAAGCCGTGCTGTCGGTGCAGCCTGCGCAGGAACTGTCATCGCCCCCGCAGACGCCGCACTGGTCGAGCTCAAGGCAAGAGCCGTCGTCCACCACAGCCGCAGGGTCAAAGTTGCAGGCGGTGCTGTCGGTGCAGCCTCCGCAAGTGCTGTTGTCGCCAGCACAAATGCCGCACAAATCGAGGTCGGCACAGGAGCCGTCATCGATGGTGGCATTGGCGTCATAGTTGCAGCTGGCGGGGTCGGTGCACCCTTCCACCACGCCGCCGATGCAGACCTCGTTCACGGTGATGTCCGCGATGTAGGTGACGGCACCACCTGTCGCATAGCCGTTGACGAGTTGCAAGCTCCAGTCTCCATTGCCGGTGAGGCCCGAGCCGGTCAGGTCCACAGAGGCGGTGTAGATGCCGGATGCGGAGACCGCCCAATCTGACGGCCAGATGGCGCTGTAGTTGCCCAAGTCCGTGCAGCCCGCCGTCACCGTGGCGCTGAATCCGCCAAATTCGATGCAGTTTCCATCTGGCGAGGTGATGACCACCAGCATGTCCGCAGGCCAGCTGCCGGTCGCCGTGGTGTAGTCCAAGGTGATGTCGATTCCGGTCACTTCGCCGGTTCCGGTGAAGGTGGCCGCCGTGCCGGCTTGTCCACCCGTCAACGTCTCGGTCAGGCTCAGGTCGGTGAAGCAGTCACAAATGCCGCCCACCGGAGGGTAGGTGCAGGACGCATCGTCGATGGTGGCGTCTGGGTTGTAGTTGCACGCCGTGCTGTCGGTGCAGCCGACACAGCTGGTGCCATCTCCAGCGCAGACCCCACATTGGTCAATGTCGGCGCAGGATCCGTCGTCCACCGTCGCTGTTGGATTGTAGTTGCAGAAAGCCGGGTCGGTGCATCCGAAACAGCTGAAGTCGCACGTGCCGTCATCGGCCACGGCGTCGGGGTTGTAGTTGCAGGCCCCGTCATCGGTGCAACCCAAGACGATGTCTCCGACGCACACTTCCGTGGATTCCAGGCTGGCGAAATCGCCTCCAGAAGCCAGGACCACACCGCCTTGGGAGAATTCGTATCCCCCATTGCCAAAGCTGCAGCACATGCCGTCTCCAAAGCTGTCGTAGACGTTGAGGGTGTAGCAGCCATCTCCCACACAGGAGGTTTCCACCACGGTGCCGCCTCCAGAGTAGGGGCCACCGTTCCAGACCACTGTTCCGGCGGCGTCGACCAATTCCCAGGTGGTCTCCCCCGGGTAGTTGTCGAGGGTGAGCGTCATCACCACATCGACCCCTTGGGAGTCCAGGCTGAAGCTGCTGCTGCCCGCATCGTTGCCCACATTCTCATCGGTTCCGCCATTGGGCGCGGATACGGCAATGTCAAACGTGTGGTCCCCATCGCCCGGCGTGAGGGACGGCAGCAGAATGGCCTCCGACTCGCCAAAAGCGAGGCTGCCCGTCCAGCTGAAGGTCTGGTCCGGGCCGCCATCCACGGAGTAGGTCAACGTGGCCGACGTCAAGTCCACAGCGCCGTTGTTGAACAGCGTCACCTCGGGGGTGACGTCCGTGGCACAAGAGAAGCCCACAGGTTGGGCCACATTGAGGATCGCCGCATCCAAATCGAAGTCGGGCACGGCAGGCAGACAGCCATTCGAACTCAACAAGCTCACACGGCTGCCACCGGGTGCGAACAGGGCCTGCATCCGGTCAGCTTGGCCTTGCGAGAACACGTTCATGCACCCATCGTCGCTGTAGTCCATGTAGTTCTGCACCATGTCCTCAGAGCCACAACTCACACTGCCCAACGCACAGCCGTAGTTGGCACCATCGGACTCTGGGGTGTCGGCCACGAAGTCATCCGTGCCGCAGGGGCCATCGCCCCAAATGTGGCGGAGGTTGAGCCAGTGACCCACCTCGTGGGTGGCGGTACGCCCGAGGTTGTAGGCCCCTGCGCCCGGACCGTTGAGCCCCACGAATTGATAGCCGCAGACAATGCCATCCGTGGCAGCTGGGCCGCCCGGGAATTGGGCATAGCCCAGCAAGCCTCCTCCGAGGTTGCAGACCCAGAAGTTCATGTAGTCTTCGCGGGGCCAGGCATCGGATCCGCCTGCACTGGAGAATTTGACATTGTCGGAGGTGCCGAAGCTGCCCACTGTGGTCGGTACCCTGAGAATGCCGTCGGACGGCGCGCCATTGGGGTCTCGAGTGGCCAGGCAGAACTCGATTTCGGTGTCCGCGGCTTGGGGCCAGATGTTGTCCTGGTCCGCGTTGAGACGGCGAAAGTCGTCGTTGAGGACCTGCAGCTGCTCGAGGAGCTTGGAGTCGGGGATGTTCTCTGCATCGTTGGCATACACCACGTGGAACACCACGGGAATGGTGACAACCACCGGTTGCAGTTGTGCTCCGTTTTCCCGGGCCTCTTGCCGGGATTGCACAAAGGCCGCCGTCTGCATTTCGAGGTCGCTGTGGCGCTTTGCGTATGCCGCGTCCATGCCCATCAGTTGGACATGCTTGTCGTGGGCAGCACATTCACGTTGGGTCGGTGCCGGGGGCGTCTTCGACTGGGCTGAGACCAATTGTGGGATGCTCAGCATCAGGGCGAGCACAAAGTGAAGGGCGATTCTCATGGTTTGGTTAAAAAGGCAGGTCTCCAATGTGGCACAAATTCACGAGACCGACCTTCTATTATATGTCTTGTCTTCTCTGACTTTTGTCGATGGGTGCATTGCGGAGATGCTGTTTTGGTGTAAATTCGCCGTCCGCAAGCGAGAATAGCTCAGTTGGTAGAGCACAACCTTGCCAAGGTTGGGGTCGCGAGTTCGAGTCTCGTTTCTCGCTCATTCAAGAAGGACTTCCGAAAGGAGGTCCTTCTTCGTTTTCAGACCGGTGCCTTAATCTTTGAGGAGATCCAAGACGATGCGGTCGGCCGCGCCGCGGTGCGACTTGACCCACGCTTGTGCAGCCTCTCCCGCTTCTAGGCGGTGCACCCCGTGATCGCGTCCCATCCATTGTTGGACCCATTGGGCCATGGATTCCGGCGAGCCATGTACGGTAAGGGCCCCGACGTCTTGAAGTCCTTGAATTTCCCGGAACCCGGACACCTCGGGCCCCACGGCCATCGGCAAGCCGTGTGCAGCGGGTTCGAGGGTGTTGTGGACCCCTGCCTTCCATCCACCGCCGACAATGGCCAAGTCGGCCAGCCGGTAGGCATCGCGCAAGCCTCCCATTTGATCGAGGACCAATCCCGTGGAGGCCGGAAAGTCCTGCTCGGGATGATCCGATGCGCGCGTCACGCTGGGGTCGGAGCACCAGTCGTCGATGAAAGGGGCACGGATTTCATGCGGCACAACAAGGAAGGCCCAGGTCTCCGGCCAGTGGTTTCTGGCCAACTCCAGCGCCGTCCATTCTCCGGGCCACGCGCTGCCAATCAGCAGCAGTTTTCGCTGTCCTTTCCAGGTTCGGATGCGGTCCAACATGGCCTGCACGCGGGGAGAGGCTGGACGGTCCAGCACTTGGAGGACCCGGTCTGCGCGGGGATCGCCCGACACGGTGGCAGACAGTCCGTGCTCGGCCAGAACCGACTGGGAGACGGGGTCTTGGACGTGGAGGGAGGTCAGCAGATGCAGGTGCTTCCGAACCCATCCGCCCCACCGGTTCATGGGGTGCCGGCCCCGGTCAAACCGGGCGGCGATCAAGTGAAGGCGTGTTCCATGACGGTGCAGTGCCCACATGAGGTTTGGCCACAGTTCGTATTTCACGAGGACCGCGTCCCCGGCATTCAACAGGGTGGCCCACTTGCGCATCGTCGAGGCGCGGTCCCACGGGAGGTAGTCGATGTGGTCTGCGGCAGGGTGCGACACGGCTTCGCGGCCCGAGGGCGAGAAGAAGGTGAGCAAAATGGGCCGTTCCGGAGCCCGCGCCGCGAGGCCGTCGAGAACGGGGGCCGCCTGCTCATATTCGCCCACCGATGCGCAGTGAACGTGGATCCAAGGGCCGGTTTTGCCCGACAGCGCCGCCTTGGACTGCGCGGCCTTGAGACGCTCCTCCCAGCCTTGACGGCCTTGCACGGCAGAGCAGGCTTTGGCGTTCCCGAGGGCCGCGGCCGCCCGGAGCAGCCACCATCCAAGGGCGATTCCCATGCCGTACAACCCGCGCATCCTCAATAGAAGTAGTCGACGGAAGTGGTGCGGGCCTTGAGCCTCAGGATCCAACCCGCAAAGAGGCCGACGGCCCGGTCCGCCCGCGGTCCCTCGTCTGTGGTTCCGGTATCGGCATTGAAGATGCGGTTGGGTTGGAGCCGGCCCAGCCACGTTTCCAAGCCGAATTGGAACCGGGCTTGGCCATTCGGGCTGTGGTATTCGAATCCGGCCCTCGGCAGGAGCAGCCAGCCTCCAGTCAGCCGGTCGTATCCGGCGAGGTGGGGCTCGTCGAGCTGGGTGACGCGGTTTCCCCTGTTCTGGAAGTGGATTTTGTGTTCCCAAAACCCAGCGCCGAGCTCCGCAATGAAGCCGGTTTCCGGGTGACGCCCTCCGGTGTTCCACTTCCGCCCCGCAGTCACGTGGAGGACGGTGCCGCGTTGTTGGGCAGTGACCAAGGCGATGCGCCCCTCGTTGTCCACAATGTGGCCGTTGGGGTCAATGAGGTTTTGGAGCAATCCGGGCTGGCGGACATCTGCCCCGGTTTGGAACCGGTAATGGAGCCCAAAACGCCATCCGGATGCCGTGGTGCGCCGCACGCCGAGCCCGACCGTGTTGGACAAGCCGAAGCGATCGGCCAACGGGCCCGCGGGCGCTTGCCCGCCAACGTGAAGAATGAGCTGCGTCCCCACCTCGGCGGCTGGATTTGCCCCCCTGTCCGCCGCAAGGGGCGCGGTGTCCTGCGCCCACAATTGGGGTGCGGACACCAGTACAATCAAGGTGAGAATGGCCCCAAAACGCGCCATCACAGGGGGAAGCTCAAGCCGACCATGAATCCACTCAAGAGCAGGCCTCCATTGAGCTGGGCCATCAATGTCCAATCGTCCAAGCTGTAGCGTGCTCCAATTTGACCGGCCAATTGGAAACCGCCGAGGGCGTTGCCCCCATAATTGCCTGGAGCCACGCCGACACCGGCCCATTTGTAGCGGTGGGCATACCAGCCGAGCGTCAACCCCGCAAAGAGGTCCAGGTCTTTGACGTCCAGTTCAACAAAATGGTAGTTCCCTTGAAGTCCAAGCCCGAAATACTGGTGTGTCCAGCTCCCGGCAGTTCCATTTTCCCCATAGGACTGAAACGACGCCATCAAGGCCGCAGAAAGGTGCTCGTCCAGGGTTTGCTCCACCCCGACATAGACGGGCAACCCGCGGGTGCTCAGTCCCAAGCCGGCATGCAGCAAGTCGTACCGGTCTCCTGAGTTGAGTTGAACCTGCCCTTGCACTTCCTGTTGGAATCCTGATGCGAGAAGGAAGAGGAGAAGCCCACTGGCGATGCGCTTGAAAGGGTCAATTAGTCGATGAAACATAAAAAATTGTCGACGAAATGTGGTAAATTTCCATTGAATGAGTCAATCTGCCAACATCCATTGGTCTGTGCAAGTTGAGCATGAGACCTCCAATTGCGGAACGTTGCGGTCAAATTTGTTCGCGTCCACTTGGGGACGAACGCTGGCGTGCACCATTCTGGCATGCGCGCTTTGGCCGATTTCCATGGTGGTCCACGCCCAGGAGAGCTTGGATGTGACGGTGGTGGTGGAGCCCGGGCAATCCTTTTCGCCCGGTTGGATCTTGGCTTCACCCCGCGTCAGTGCCAATCAGACCTATCCGATCATCGTCAACGGCCAAGGGGAAGTCGCCTACAATCA
>CBFHWV010000073.1:5552-9953 GCA_965659565.1 uncultured Flavobacteriales bacterium | reverse complement strand
GGGCCCCTTTTTTTTGCCCGAAATTCGACAGCGATAGAAGCTGATTCCATGAATGATCTTGTTACCATAATCGGAAGGCCGAACGTTGGCAAGTCCACCTTATTCAATCGGTTGACGGAAACGCGAGACGCCATCACAGATCCTACGGCAGGAACCACCCGGGACCGGAAATACGGCAAGGCGCTCTGGGGTGGGCGGGTCTTCACCGTGATTGACACAGGGGGGTATGCCACCGGGACGGATGATGTCTTCGAGGGCGTGATTCGAGAGCAGGTCCAGACGAGCATGGAGGAAGCCGCGCTCATCGTGTTCATGGTGGACGCCCAAACGGGCATCACTGACTTGGACCAGGACATTGCCCAGCTTGTGCGGAGGTCGGGAAAGCCCGTGATGCTCGTGGTCAACAAAATTGACACGGGTGCCCAGGAGTACGCGACTGCGGAATTCTACGGATTGGGGATGGGTGATGTCCTCTACGGCATCAGCGCAAACAATGGCTATGGCACGGGGGATTTGTTGGATGCACTGATCCAGGAGCTGCCGACCCAAGAGGAAGGCGAGGAACTGGGGCTGCCCAAATTGGCAGTGGTGGGGAGGCCCAATGTGGGGAAGAGCACGTTGATCAACACCTTGCTCGGTGAGGAACGCAACATCGTGACCGACATCGCGGGCACCACGCGTGACAGTGTGCACACGCGTTTCAATGCGTTCGGTTTCGATTTTGAAATTGTGGACACGGCTGGCTTGCGGAAACGCAAAAAGGTGGACGACAACCTCGAATTCTACAGCGCGGTTCGCACGGTCAAGGCGATTGACCAGAGTGACGTCTGTTTGTTGCTGGTCGATGCCACACAGGGATTCGAGAAGCAGGATCAGCACATCTTCTGGCACGTGCTGGACAGCTACCGGGGAGTCGTGGTGGTGGTCAACAAGTGGGACCTCGTTGAGAAAGACGAGCACACCATGAATGCGTACCGGGCCAAGCTCGAAGAAAAGCTGGCCCCGTTCTCAGATGTCCCGGTGATTTTCACCAGCAACATCACCAAGCAACGGGTGTTCAAGTCCCTCGAGGCCGCGTTGCATGTCTATCATCAGCGCAAGCTGAAGATCTCGACATCCGAGTTGAACGACGAGTTTCTGCCCATTTGTCGCGATCAGCCGCCCCCCATTTACAAGGGCAAGAGCGTGAGCATCAAGTACATCACCCAGCTGCCATCGCAAGTGCCCACGTTTGTGTTCTACTGCAATTTGCCGCAGTACATCAAGGATCCCTACAAGCGCTTTTTGGAGAACCGATTCCGCGAGCGCTACGACTTCAGTGGCGTGCCCATTCGGTTGTTCTTCCGCAAGAAGTAAAGGCGAACAGGGGACGGCACAGAGGGGCGGTCTGCCTCTGAATTCAGGCCAGTGTCTCGCCAACTTTGGCGCGTCGAAGGATGGACTGCAAGGCCGCAGTGTCAAACGGTTTGACGACCCGGTCGTCCATGCCCGCTGCCAACACCCGCTTGAATGTGGATTCCTCTGCGTCTGCGGTCAACGCGATGATGGGGGACCGGGCAAGGTGCCGCTCTGATTCCAGGCGACGGATGTGTTTCGTGGCTTCGATGCCGTCCATTTCAGGCATCTGGACATCCATGAGAATCACACAAGGCCCCATGTCCCTCCAGGCCGCAAGCGCTTCTTGACCATTGACCGCTTCGACGACTTCATATCCCCAGCGGGACAGGAGTTTCGAGGCCACAAATCGGTTGAGCTCGTTGTCATCGGCGAGCAGTACGGGGTGGGCTGGTGCGTCGGAGGCCGCATGGTTGGCCGGCTGTCGAACGTCTTGTCGGGGGTCACCGACATCTTCCCCGAGCAGGGTCATGGGGATGGAAGCGGTGAACGTGCTCCCCTCGTTGGGTTCGCTTTCAACGGTCAATTGGCCATCCAATTGTTGGACGAGGCTGTGAACGATGGACAGGCCGAGGCCTGTGCCTTCGATGTTGGCCGACTCGTGGACCTGTTCGAAGGGTTGAAGAATGCGCTCCAAGTCCTTCGCAGGAATTCCCCTGCCGGTGTCCGAGACTTCAAAGGCGATGTGCCGTTTCGCATGTTCGCCATGAACGGGTGCTGCACACGAGACCTTGAGTTGGACCCGCCCTTTTTCCGTGTATTTGATGGCGTTGCCCAACAAGTTGTTGAGGATTTGGGTGGTCCACTTGACATCGCTCTCGACAAGCTGGGGCACGTCGGAACCCAATTCCACCACCATGTCCAGCCCTACCTTTTGAGCCCGGTTGCTGAATCCGTCTGAAATGTGGCGCACCAGGTCGTGCAGGTTGAACGCGGTCTGG
Organism: uncultured Flavobacteriales bacterium; assembly: GCA_965659565.1. GTDB lineage: Bacteria > Bacteroidota > Bacteroidia > Flavobacteriales_D > Sanyastnellaceae > UBA8752. The sequence continues at coordinate 7,617 of CBFHWV010000073.1, read as the reverse complement.
ATGCTGTGTGCCTTCCCGCTGGCGAGCTTTTCAAGGTCGAGCACGTCGTTGACCAGGCTGAGGAGATGGCGCCCGGAAAACTCCATGTAGGCCAGATGCTGAAGTTGGTCTTTCCGGTCGATGTCCTCGTTCTGCATCAGGTCGGTCAGTCCGAGGATGGCATTGAGAGGTGTGCGGATTTCGTGGCTCATCACCGACAGGAACCGGGCCTTGGCGTCGTGTGCGACTTCGGCTTGACGCTGGAGGTTTCGGATGTGGGTGACGTCCTTTCCGTAGAAGTTGAACGCACCGGTTTCGAGCGCGACGACCTGAAATTCGAAATGCCGCTTTTCGTCCGTTTTGTCGAGCTGGCGGTGGTCGTTTTTCGGAATCCCCGGGATGGTGGGTGAAGGGAGTGTGCACGTCCACGAGCTGATTTTCTGATCGCTGGCTTGCGTCAGTGCAGCTTGGAGATCGGGCAGTGCCATCAGGCTGCGTTCCCTGTCGGGAAAGCAATGCAGGGCAGATTGGTTGATGAACGTGATGAGATGCTCCGCGGAAAGTTGAAGAACGGGATTCGGGTTCTCTTTGTAGAAAATGGCGAGGTCCGCATTGGCCTTGGCGCTTCTCGCGTTTTGGATTTTGGTGGCGGAGATGCCGGCAATGGTGGACAGGATCCATTCATCCTCTTCCTGAAAGAAATCGGCCTCGGGATGCTCGCTGTCGATGACGCCGAGCACATCACCGCCCCAGAGAATGGGCACTGCGATTTCGGACAAGCGCACAGCATCATCTGGGATGTAGTCTTCAAATGCGGAGGTGTCCGCGATGCGCAGGGCCTGTCCAGATTGGGCCACCTTGCCCACAACACCCCGGCCTAGAGGGATTTCAATGGGTTCAAAAATGGACTGGTAGTCGATGCTCTTGGGCCCATAAGCCGCCTTCTGAATGAGCACGTCCCGTTCGGGATCCTTCAGATAGATCACACAATCCACCCATCCGAGTTGGCTGATGGTCCGCGTGGCAACCGCCCACAGCAAGGCATCCGGGTCGTCGATGTCCACCAAGTCGGCCGCAAATTCCTTGAGAATGCGCAGGGCTTCCAAATGGAAGGAATCCCGATTGGGGGCAGGGCGATTGTGTTCGGTGTTGGCGGCCACGACGATGGAACAAGACCCTTGAATTTCGCCCATTTGGCACTGGAATTGAGGGTCAAATCCACGGTTTTTCGAGTCAGAAAACTCTGACGGGCCGCCTCCCTCAAGCCATTAAACCGGGACGGTACCGAAGACCCGGCGCGCGATTTCTGCTGTGGGATGGGCCTTGCCCATGGTGTAGAAATGCAAGGTGGGCACGCCGGCCTCCAACAGCTCCTCGGATTGGGCCGTGCACCAATCGAGGCCCACTTGTTTCACTTGTTCCCTCGTTTTGGCGCTTTCCACTGCAGACACCAGCGCTTCGGGCAGATCCACGTGGAAGATTTGCGGCAAAATGGACAGTTGCTTGGCCGTGGTCAGCGGTTTGAGCCCTGGAATGATGGGCACGTCAATGCCGGCCGCCCGGCAACGGTCCACGAATTGGAAGTACTTCTGGTTGTCGAAGAACATCTGCGTGATGATGTACTCGGCGCCGTGCTCCACCTTCTTCTTCAGCCACCGCATGTCGCTCTCGGGATTGGGGGCCTCGAAGTGCTTTTCCGGATAGCCGGCCACGCCAATGCAGAAGTCCGTAGCCGTGGTGTTCTTGATGTCCGGATCGAGGTAGACGCCCTTGTTGAGGGACACAATCTGATCGACCAGGTCAATGGCATAAGCGTGGCCGTCCGATTCGGCCTGGAATCGTCCTTCGCTGCGGATGGCATCCCCGCGCAAGGCCAGGACGTTGCGGACCCCAACGAAGTCGAGGTCGATGAGGGCGTTTTCCGTTTCTTCCACAGAAAATCCGCCGCAAATGATGTGCGGCACCGTTTCCACATGGTAGCGGTTCATCAGCGCAGCACAGATGCCCACCGTGCCCGGACGCTTTCGGACGGTGCGCTTTTGGAGAAGGCCTGGCCCCACCTCGCGGTAGACATATTCCTCCCGGT
>CBFHWV010000073.1:3905-5148 GCA_965659565.1 uncultured Flavobacteriales bacterium | reverse complement strand
GCTGGTGGTCGGGACAGGCAGGGTAGCCGGGGGCAGGCCGGATGCCGCGGTACTGTTCGGCGATGAGGGCGTGGTTGTCCAAGGCTTCCTGGGGCGCGTATCCCCAATGGCGGGTGCGCACCTCCCGGTGCAACCACTCGGCAGCCGCTTCTGCAAGCCGATCTGCAAGGGCTTTGGCCAGGATCTCGGAATAGTCGTCGTCGTCGTCTCGGAAAGGCGCGCACCATTCCTCCAAACCGTGCCCAGCGGTGACGCAAAAGGCCCCGATGTGATCGGTGTCCACACCGCCTGGCCGTTCTGGTGCGATGAAGTCCGCCAAGCAGGTTTGGCCTTGGGGACTTTGCTGTCTGAGGAAGTGCAGGGTCTCTTCTCTGGAGCCGTGTTGAACCCGCACGTCATCGCCGTGCCTGTGGGCAGGGAAAATGCCGAAGACGGCTTGGCAGCGAACCGCCTTTTCCGAGGCCATCCGGTCGAGCATGGCTTCCGCGTCGGCTTTGAGTTTTCGGGCTTCCTCCCCAATGACGGCGTCGTCGAGCAGATCGGGATAGCGCCCGTGCAGGCCCCAACTGCGGAAGAAGGGGCCCCAGTCGATGACGGGGCGCAGGTCACCGATGGCGATGTCGTGGAGCACATGGACCCCAGGGTGCTCAGGAACCGGACAATGGTCGGGGTCAAAAGGCCGGTCAGCGTTGGAGAGTGCGGCCTTGCGGCGGGATTCCTCCAGCGAAATCAGGGACTTGCGTTGGCGGTCGCGGGCATAGTTCTCGCGCACCCGGAGTTGGTCTGCCGTGGTGTTGTTGATGAAGGTCTGTCGGCTGTCTGCTCCCAGCAATTGTCCGACCACAGGAACGGCACGCGATGCGTCGTTGACGTGCACGACGGCCCCCTTTCGCTCCGGGGCGATTTTGACAGCCGTGTGGACTTTGGAGGTGGTGGCCCCTCCGATGAGCAAGGGCAAATCCATACCGCGGGCTTCCATTTCCCGCGCCACGTCCACCATTTCATCCAGCGACGGGGTGATCAAGCCGCTGAGCCCAATCACATCGACGCCGTGTTCGACGGCGGCATCCAGGATTTGCTCCTTTGGAATCATGACACCGAGGTCAATCACGTCATAGTCGTTGCAGCCGAGCACCACCCCCACAATGTTCTTGCCGATGTCGTGCACGTCGCCCTTGACGGTGGCCAACAGGACCTTGCCCGCTTTCTCGCGTTCGCCTTCCGCTGCTGCTTCGAGGTGAGG
>CBFHWV010000073.1:0-3899 GCA_965659565.1 uncultured Flavobacteriales bacterium | reverse complement strand
GTGCACGTCGCCCTTGACGGTGGCCAACAGGACCTTGCCCGCTTTCTCGCGTTCGCCTTCCGCTGCTGCTTCGAGGTGAGGCGTGAGCCAGGCCACAGCCTTCTTCATCACGCGGGCGCTCTTCACAACCTGCGGGAGAAACATCTTCCCGGCGCCGAAGAGGTCCCCCACGACGTTCATGCCATCCATCAAAGGGCCTTCAATGACCTTCAACGGAGAGCCGATGTCCTGAAAAATGTCGGCCACATCGGCTTCGATGAATTCCGCAGTGCCCTTGACCAAGGCGTACTCAATCCGTTCAGCCACAGGTTTGGCCCGCCACGCGTCGTCTTTCTTGACCTGGGCACCGGCTTGACCTTTGAGCCCTTCTGCGAAGTCGATCAGGCGTTCCGTGGCATCGTCCCGGCGGTCGAGCAGGACGTCTTCCACCCGCTCGAGCAGGTCGGCTGGGATGTCATCGTACACCGTGAGCATGGTTGGATTGACGATGCCGAGGTCCATGCCGGCGCGGATGCCGTGATAGAGGAATGCGCTGTGCATGGCCTCTCGGACCACCGGATTGCCGCGAAAGCTGAAACTGACATTGGACACTCCACCACTCACATGGGCACCCGGCAGGTGGGTCCGGATCCATTCCGTGGCACGGAAAAAGTCCAGCGCATTCAGCCGGTGTTCTTCCATCCCCGTGGCCACCGGAAAAATGTTGGGGTCGAAAATGATGTCCCGCGGGTCAACCCCGGCCTCGTTCACCAACAGGTGATAGGCCCGCTCGCAAATCTCGATGCGCCGGGTGTAGTTGTCTGCTTGGCCCTGCTCGTCGAAGGCCATCACCACCACGGCAGCGCCATACCGGCGAATTGTCCGTGCCTGTTGGAGGAATTCCCCTTCTCCGCCCTTCAGGCTGATGGAATTCACCACGCCTTTGCCTTGGATGCACTGCAGCCCGGCTTCAATGACCTCCCACTTGGAGCTGTCGATCATGATGGGAATGCGGGCAATGTCCGGCTCGGCGGCAATGAGGTTGAGGAACCGCTTCATGCAGGCCGCGGCATCCAAAAGTCCCTCGTCCATGTTGACGTCGAGGATCTGGGCGCCGCCTTCCACCTGTTCCCGGGCCACTTCAATGGCCTCTTCGAACCGGTCCTCTTTGATGAGGCGCAGGAACTTTCGACTTCCGGTCACATTGGTGCGTTCCCCGATGTTGACGAAGTTGGTCTCCGGCGTGACCCACAAGGGCTCCAGGCCGCTGAGCGAAAGGAGGGGGCGGGCTGTCATGCTGATGTAGAATGGGCAGCATCCAGGACGCGGCGGGGTGATCGGCCGCGCACGAGCTCGGCAATGGCGCGAATGTGGGCGGGGGTGGTGCCACAGCAGCCGCCAAGCACATTGACCAGCCCTTTTTCGACGAAGGGGATGAGGGCCGTGGCCATGTCGTCGGGTCCCTGATCGTACTCGCCCATCTCGTTGGGAAGCCCAGCGTTGGGGTGGGCGGAAATGCCACAGGTGGCCACGTTCGACAGCGCTTCGAGGTGCGGGATCAGCTGGGTGGCCCCAAGGGCACAATTCAATCCGATGGAAAACAGGGGCGCGTGGCTCATCGAAATCCAGAAGGCTTCTGCAGTCTGCCCGCTCAACGTCCGGCCGGACGCATCGGTGATGGTGCCGCTGACCATGATGGGCAGCCGCTTCCCACTCTTGTCGAAGGCCTCTTCCGCGGCAAACAAAGCCGCTTTGGCGTTGAGGGTGTCGAAGACCGTCTCGATGAGCAAGGCGTCCACGCCCCCCTCGATCAGGGCCACCATCTGCTCCGAATACGCGGTGACCAGATCTTGGAACGTGACCGCGCGAAATCCGGGGTCATTGACGTCGGGGCTGATGCTGGCTGTCCGGTTGGTGGGGCCAACGGAACCCGCCACGAAACGCGGTTGGTCCGGGGTCTTCCGGGTCCACGCATCTGCCGCTTCCCGCGCAATGCGGGCCGATGCCACGTTCAGGTCGTAGACCGCGGACTCCAGCCCGTAGTCCGCCTGGGCGATGGCGGTGGAGCTGAAGGTGTTGGTCTCGGCGATGTCCGCGCCCGCTTCGAAATAGGCGTCGTGGATCTCCCGAAGCACGTCTGGGCGGGTGAGGGCCAACAGGTCGTTGTTGCCCTGAAGGGGAGAAGGGTGATCGGCGAACCGGTCGCCGCGAAAATCGGCCTCCCCGAGTTTGTAGCCTTGGATCAAACTGCCCATGGCCCCGTCGAGGACGAGGATGCGGTCAGCAGCTGCGGTGGTGATGGACGTGCGCATGTCGATGGTGTGCCATGCGCGAAAGCGGGTGGGACCATGTTGGTCTTCCACGGGCTCATCTTTCCAAGGTCGAAACCTCGGTCGGATTTGGCACCCGCCCTCATTTCACGGGTTGCCAAGACATCATCGGGCCGATCCCTCCGTCTTTCGCGATAAGCGAGACAAAGTTAGCATATTCGCGCCGCGGCATTTCGCTCATGGATGCCCCCAAAATGCCAACATGCCTTATTTCTTCACTTCCGAATCTGTCAGCGAGGGCCATCCCGACAAGGTGGCAGACCAGATATCTGACGCGCTGATTGACCACTTTCTGGCCTTCGATCCGCAGTCCAAAGTGGCGTGCGAGACCCTCGTTACCACGGGGCAGGTGGTCCTGGCGGGTGAAGTGAAAAGCGAGGCCTACTTGGACGTGCAGAAGATTGCGCGCGAGACCATTGAGCGCATCGGATACACCAAGAGTGAGTACATGTTCGATGCGTCGAGCTGCGGCGTGCTGAGTGCAATTCACGAGCAGAGCCCGGACATCAATCAAGGTGTGGAGCGGGCGGCTCCGGAAGAGCAGGGGGCCGGTGACCAGGGCATGATGTTCGGTTATGCCTGTCGGGAGACTGACGATTTCATGCCGTTGCCCCTCGATTTGAGCCACCGCATGTTGCGGGTGCTGGCTGAATTGCGCCGCGAAGGGGATCAAATGCCCTACCTGCGTCCAGACAGCAAGAGCCAAGTCACCATCGAGTACGCGGACGATCACACGCCGTTGCGCGTGGAAGCGGTCGTGTTGTCCACCCAGCACGACGATTTCCATGCCGATGAGCAGACCATGTTGGACCGGATCATGCAGGATGTGGCCAGCATTGTGATTCCGCGGGTGCTGGCCGATTGCCCGGAACGGGTGAAGGCCTTGTTCAAAGGAGACCACAAGCTTCACGTCAACCCGACCGGCAAGTTTGTCATCGGAGGACCCCACGGCGACACGGGGTTGACGGGACGTAAAATCATCGTGGACACTTACGGCGGGCGCGGTGCCCATGGCGGTGGCGCCTTCAGTGGCAAGGACCCGTCCAAGGTGGACCGCAGTGCCGCTTATGCCACCCGCCATGCCGCCAAGAACCTGGTGGCGGCAGGGGTGTGTGACGAAGTCCTCGTCCAAGTGGCCTATGCCATTGGTGTGGCGGAACCGGTGGGCTTGTATGTGAACACCTACGGGACGGCCAAGGTGGGCGTGTCTGACGGGGAAATCGCCGAGCGCATCGCCGACATCTTTCCGATGCGCCCGTATGCCATCGAGCAGCGGTTCGCATTGCGCACCCCGATTTACACGGAAACGGCAGCCTATGGCCACATGGGGCGCCCCTGTGAAGTGGTGGAGAAGACGTTCCAGGCGGCCAATGGAGAGTTGGTCACGCGTGAGGTCAAGCTCTTCCCTTGGGAAGCCCTCGACTGCGTCGACGCGCTCAAGGCCGAGTTCGGACTCTGAGTTGGGGGGTCAGAAGAGGAAGTCGTAGCCTTCGCTCTTCATCCGCTGATACCGCTCGCGGTCAAACGCGTAGAGCCGGCTGCCTTTGTGCTGGCCTTTTTCGCCGCCGGTGGCCTTTTTGTCCAGGTCGG
>CBFHWV010000072.1:0-10108 GCA_965659565.1 uncultured Flavobacteriales bacterium | reverse complement strand
CAGCAGGATGTGGAGCGGCTGCGCGCTGGGGAGAGGATGTGGTGTTCCAGGTCTACGGAGAAGGTGAATTCCGCAAGGCGGACGGTGAGGGCTTGACCGAGTCGGGGTCTTGGCCCGGAAACGGAAGCGCGGTCTACAGCATGGCTGTGGCGGACGATGGCCGCGTGTTGCTGGGCAATACCGATTTCGTGAGTGTGGGCGAAGTGGAGATTCGGGGAGCGGATGGAGCGCTGTTGCATGCGGTGAGCACCGGCATCGCACCCGGTCGCATGGTGATTGCGCCGACGGCGAGTGCTGTGGGCGCCATGCCGACGTTGACCCCAGACGCCCACGTGGTCTCGCGCCACGATCTCATGGGACGGGCCGTCGAAGAAGGACAAACCGGCTTGCAGCTGGTGCGGTGGTCCGATGGCCGGGTGCAGAAGGTGTACCTCGCCCGGTAAGACAAGGGAAAGGCCGCCGAGGATTACCCGAAAAGGGAAGCCACGCCGTAGAAATCGGCCGCCGTGTGCAAAATGGATTTCAACGCTTGGATCGATTCCGGGCTGTCGCCTTCTGAATCGAAGTTGAACCACTGGCCGTGAAAATGGGCGTGGTCCACCTCGGTGGCCATCGAAAGGGTGCCCGCTGCCACCGGTATGGACAAGACCCGGCCATTCAAATGCGGCAAGAATCGCGCGAGGTACTCGTCGAGTCCAACGTCCACCGGATAGGTGAATTCGCGCTCGAGCCAATTCCGCTCGGGTGTCCAACGCTCTCCCCGCCACCGGAGCTCGAGCTGGGGGACCCGGCTGCGGACATGAAGCAAATGCTCCTCTTGAGTGAGGGTGTAGGTCGCTCCAGTCTCCGTCTGGCGTTGATAACGAATTCGCACTCTGCAGGATACGATTTTCCTGACCGGAAATGCGGTCCGCCACAAAATGAGGCCTTGGAGCGCCCGGAATGCGGCCTGCACCGGGTGCTCGGCGGTTTCAGTAGGCGTCGTTGTGGATGTCGCCGACGGCCCGGCCGCTGGGGTCGATGGTCTTTTTGAGCCGTTCGTCCCACTCCAAGGCTTTTTCCGTGCTGCACGCGACGCTTTTCCCACCGGGCACAGTGGCGGCCGCAGCGGCCGACGGGAAGTGGCGCTCAAACAAGGTTCGGAAGTAATACGCCTCTTTGGTGGCGGGGGGATGAATGGGGTAGCGCACTGCTGCCCGCGCCATGTCCTCATCCGACACTTTGGCCTCGGCGAGGTCTTGAAGCCCGTCAATCCAACCATATCCCACACCATCGCTGAATTGCTCCTTTTGACGGAACAGGATGTCGTCGGGCAGGTCGCCACGAAACGCTTCGCGAATCACAGATTTCTCGATCCGACCAGGTCCGCCCATTTTGACAGCCGGGTCGAGCCGCATGGCGTAATCGATGAAGTCCCGGTCCAGAAAGGGGACCCGGGCTTCGATGCCCCACGCCATCATCGATTTGTTGGCCCGACCGCAATCGTATTGGTGCAATCCCATCACCTTTCGCACGGTTTCCTCGTGGAATTCCCGCGCATCCGGGGCCATGTGGAAATAGAGATAGCCCCCGAAAAGCTCATCGGCTCCTTCTCCGGACAGCACCATCTTGATGCCCATGGCCTTGATTTTGCGCGCCATGAGGTACATCGGGGTGGACGCCCGGATGGTGGTGACGTCGTAAGTCTCGATGTGCCGGATGACCTCACTGAGCGCATCGAGGCCCTCCTGAATCGTGAAGGTGATTCCATGGTGCACGGTGCCGATGGCATCCGCCACTGTTTGAGCGGCTGCAAGATCAGGAGAGCCCTCCAGTCCGATGGAGAAGCTGTGCACCCGGGGCCACCACGCCTCGGACTGGGCGTCGTCATCCACCCGGGTTCGGGCGTGTTGCATGGCCATGGCGGCGATGACGGAGCTGTCCAACCCGCCGCTGATGAGCAGGCCGTAGGGGACATCCCCCATCAGGTGGCTGTGCACGGCGCGGGTCAGCTCAGACTTGAGTTGTTCGGGCCGGTAGGGGGTCTGGGGCAATTCTCCATCCATCCAATCCCGCGTGTAGAAGCGCTCTGGGGCGCTGCTTCCGCGGCTCCAGACGTGGCCGGGTGGGAAGATTTGGACATCGTCGCAAAACGGGGTGAGCGCTTTCATCTCGGAAGCCACCCAGAGTTCGCCATGTTGTCCCCGTCCGAAATACAGCGGAATGATCCCAATGGGGTCGCGGGCAATCAGCCAGTCTCCGGTGTTCGGATCGAACAGCACAAAGGCGTACATGCCGGAGAGGTGTTGGACCAATTCCGCGCCATGGTGCCGGTGCAGCGCGAGGATGACTTCGCAATCGCTCCCAGATTGCCAAGGATAATCCTGCGCATCGTCGCGGTTCCGTAACGCTTTGTGGTTGTAGATCTCGCCATTGACGGCCAGGATGTGGCCGCGTTCAGGGTCTTCCAGCGGCTGGGCACCGCTCATGACATCCACGATGGCCAGCCGTTCATGGGCGATGATGGCCTGCGGGAATTCCCGGATGCCAGACCAATCTGGACCGCGATGGACTTGGGATCGAGAGGCCTGAAGCACCTGTTGTCTGGCATTCTGAAGCGCGGGGGGGCGCTCGAGCAAAGCGGTGATGGAGCACATCCGTATAAGATCGCACCAAAACCCCACGCGATGCAAGGGAAAAAGGAGGAGCGTGGCAACCTTTTGAAGGGGAGACGGGTTCGTATTTTGCGCCTTCACCATGCCCATGATTCACGTCACCACGCGCGGAGTGCTCTTCGCACTTTGCTTCCTTGCCGTCACCCCTCTTCTTGGGCAGGATTTTGTCGTGGACACCTTCCAAGACGGGGCAGACGCCTCGCCTGGTGATGGGGTCTGTGCCAGTGCTGCCGGTGTGTGCACTTTTCGGGCGGCACTTCAAGAGGCTGCGGTGGCGGGAGCGCCCCAAGTCATCGAATTGCCTGCGGGGAACTACAACTGGACCCAAGGGCAACTCAACCTCGACGAAGGGGACATCACGGTCGATGGGGCTGGAGCACGCACCACCGTTGTGGATGCGGCAGGCAACAGCCGCTTTTTCGAGACCTCGGGCGGATCGACAATTCTGACGTTTCGTGACTTCGAGCTTCTCAACGGTTTTGACGGGAATGACCCTGGTGGCGCATTGGAAAACGACTGCGATGCCTTGACGCTGGAGCGGATGGTGTTTCGGTCCTGTGAGACCGGCATCGGTTTTGGTGGCGCCATTCACAACCGGGGAGACATGACGGTTTTGGCCTGTCTCTTCATCGATTGTGTGGCCGACGGCAATGACGGACAAAATGGTGGCGGCGGCGGCGGCGGCGCATTGGGTGCGGGCGGCGCTGTCAGTGCTTGGCAAGGCTCTTCCTCTGTCTTCGAGAACTGCACGTTCAAGGGCTGCATCGCCCAAGGAGGTGCCGGTGGAAATGGCCAAGCCGGTGGCGGCGGAGGGAATGGCGGTCAGAGCTTTACCTCGTTTGGAGAAGGAGGCGATGGAGGCAACATCGGCGGAAACGGCCAAGACGCCAGCGCGGCAGGTGTCGGCGGCGGCGGCGGCGGCGGTGGGTATGCGACCGGATGGCTGGGCAACACACCTGGAGACGGAAGCAATGGACTGATGTTCGGTGGAAACGGGGGCAACGGGGCCAACAATGGTGCTGCCGGCGGCGGCGGCGGTGCGGCATTTGGTGGCGCCTTCTTTTCCCGTGCGGGGAACCACACTTTCCGGCATTGCACCTTCAGCGGCAACGAGGCCATCCCCGGGCAAGCTGGAAATTCTGCAGGGGGCACTGCCGCCCAAGACGGATTGGGCCGGGGTGGCGCCATCGGCACCTATTCCGGCACCATCACCTTGGACAATTGCATCCTCTACGGCAATGCGGCCACGGGCTCCCCTGAAGGGGACGACGAGGACCTGTACCTGTTCAGCGGCGGGCCGGTGATGTCCGATGTGGGACACAACCTGATCGGCGTCATGGAGAATGCGGATGAGAGCGTCTTCGACGGAGCGTCCACAGGCAACTTGTTGGGGGTGGATCCGTTGTTGTTGGCCTTCGGCGATTACGGGGGTCCCACCGACGCGTTCATGGTGAGTGCATGCGATCCGCTGAGCCCCGCCATCGATGCGGGGGCGGCCATCGGGGTGGCCGAGGACCAGCGTGGAGAGCCCCGGGATGCCAATCCTGACATCGGGGCCATCGAAGGTCCGGAGCCAGTGGATCTCGACCCCTTGGTGGGGCAGGTTTGTCCAGGCGAGACGGTGGAGTTGACGCTGGCCTGGCCGGATGCCACGACCACGTGGCCCGATGGTTCGGTCGGAGAGACTTGGGATGCGCCAGAAGTCAGTGGCATTGCGGTGGTGACCACTGCGGAGGGGTGTGAAGAAGAGGTCAATGTGGACGTGACGGGCATCCAAATCGACGTGCCCAATTTGGGCCCTGACCAAACCGTGTGCCCGGGAACCCCAGTCCTGCTGGATGCCGGGAACCCCGGGGCCGTGTTCGCGTGGAGTACGGGGGCCTTCACCCAGTCAGAAACAGTGCTGGACAGTGGGTTGGTCGAGGTGCAGGTCAATGTGCAAGGCTGCATTGCCTCTGACCAGATGGTGGTGTCGTACTACGAGAACTACCCGCTGGAGCTTGGGCCAGATGTTGTCTTGTGTTCAGGCGAGTCTGTCGAATTGGATGCGGAGGCTGCGGGATGGGCAGGATTGCCACCCAACTTCCAGTGGCAGGCGGGGCCCGCTGATGCAGTGTACGAAGTGTCTGCGCCCGGTGTGTACACGGTGACGGCAGAGTTGAACGGGTGCACCACAAACGATGACGTGACCGTTACGGCGAGCAACCTGACGGTGGTGGACCTCGGAGCGGATCAGGTCGTGTGCCCCGGTGCGCCTGTGGTGCTCGACCCGGGCTATCCGACGGCGGTCTGCACTTGGCAGGACGGCTCCATTAGCCCCACGTACGACGTCGTGAACACCGGCATTTACAGCGTCAATGTGGCGCTGGGCGATTGTCAGGCCAATGCGCAGGTCTTCATCGAAGTGGTCACGCCATTCGAAGCCGAATTGCCCGCTTCGGCGACCTTCTGTGCAGGCGACAGTGTCCTGCTGCTGGCTGCTTTTGGCGCCTCCAATTACCAATGGCAGGACGGAGCCGTGGGCAACCAGTATTGGGCTTCGGTCCCCGGGACGTACACCGTGAGCTCCACCCAAGATGGGTGCACGTTCAACGACGACATTTTGGTGGTGGAGCAGCCGCTTCCAGCCCTGAGCCTCGGGCCCGATCAAGTTCTGTGCGAAGGCGAGGAGCTTGTGCTGGATGGAGATGTCGCGGGGGCAGACTATGTGATTTTCAATGACAGCCTGACCACGCCGACGCTGAGCGTGACGCAAAGTGGATTCTACACGGCGGAAGCATCTGCACAAGGGTGCGTTGCCCGCGACACGGTGGAGGTTGAATTCCGTCCTGTGCCCGTGTTTGACCTTCCGGAAGACACGCTGCTTTGTCCCGGAGAGGTGTTGTCGATTCCAACGGGGTTGACCGACATTCTGGTCACGTGGAGCACGGGAGAGGTCGGAACGGCCATTGAGGTCAACCAGCCTGACAATTATGTGGCGACCAGCCAGATCAGCGGGTGTTCGCACACCGACTCCATGCAGGTCGCCATTTCTTCGCCCATCTCGATTGCCTTGGACGCAGACTATGAGGTGTGCTTGGGGGATTCCATCGAACTCAGCGTGCTTCAAGGCGCCGAAGTCTATCCCTGCTCGTACCGATGGGATGATGGAAATTTCCAACCGGTTCGCCTGTTCAACCGCAGCGGCGTCCATGCCGTCGAGGTGGCCAATGTGTGCGACACGGCGACCCATGTGCTGCAGGTCCAGCAAGTGGTCTGCGGTTGTCAGGTCTACGTGCCGACGGCCTTCACGCCCAACAACGACGGCAACAACGACGCCTGGAAGCCGGTGCTGGATTGTGAGCCATTCAGCTACAAAGTGGTGGTGTGGGACCGTTGGGGACGGCCTGTGTTCACCTCGGAGGACCCAGAGGAAGTGTGGTACGGCCAGGTGGAGGGGACCGAGGGGTCCAAAACCCGCGAGAGCGGCAACTATTACGCCATCGACGGCGCCTACATGTGGGAGGTCATCATCGAGCTCCGCAAGGGACGCGTTCCGGAGATCTTCCGCCAGAGCGGTTTTGTCCAAATTTTGCGCTGACCCGCGACTCGGCGCAGTTCAGCGCATCTCGTAGAGCCGGTCTGGATGGTCGGTGATGATGCCATCCACCCCCATCTGCATCACGGCAAAGAGGTCCGCACTTTCATTGACCGTCCAAGGGATGACCTCCATGCCCATGCCTTGCAAACGGTTCACATCTGTGGCGTTGATGCGGGTCCAGTTCGGGGAGTAGATGTTGGGGCGGAATCTGAGCTTGGCGAGCTGATCGTCGACGGTGCCGTCGCTGTCCACAAGCCAAGCGGTCGTCAAGTTTGGAGCCTGAGCGTGCACGGCTTCCAGCGCTGCAGCAGAGAAGCTCTGGATGCAGGTTCGGTCTGCGATGCCCAAGCGGTTGACTTCCGAGATCACCAGACGGGCAAAGCTGTCGGCATCCGGACAGAATTCAGGCACAAGGGATTCGTCATGCTTGATTTCCAAGTTGTACCGCACGGAAGCGCCGTCGAGCAAGGGAACGGTTTCCACCACCCTCACGACATCGGAGAGCAGGGGCTTGTGGGCCGGCAAGTGCCGCTGTTCGGGAAATCGGGGATGGGGACGCATGCCACAATCGAACCCTTGGATCTGACCCGCGGTCATGGCATGGAGGTTGAAGCTGCGCTCTTCATCGGCGCCAATGTCCCGACCCTCTGGGGTGCGGCAGATCTCATGGCTCATCCATGGTTCGTGGCTGACGATGACTTGGTTGTCGCCTGAAATGCAGAGGTCCATTTCCAAGACGTCGGCGCCTTCCCGCAAGGCCAGCACGAATCCGGGGATGGTGTTTTCGGGAAGCAGGCCACGTGCGCCTCGATGTCCGTGAATCTCCAACCGGTCAGGGATGGCCGATTCGATGGTCCCTTCGGAGGAAGGGGCACGATTCTCAGAGGAGGAATCCGCAGGAGCAGTGGAACAACTTTGGACGGCGAGAATGCCGACGCTGAGGGCAAGGAGATGGACCTGTCGAAGCATAACGGGAAATTAGCCTGAAGGCACCGCTCAGTCTGACCAGACCGCTGTTATTTTGGAAACATGAAGCCCTTGGAGAACCCCCAAGAGGCCACCTTGATGAGCCGGTCGGACTTGGCCCGCTGGTGTGGCCTTCCGGAGCGGCATCCCTTGGTGGGGTTGTTCCACCGATTCGGTGGGTTGCGCAAAGCCAATGCCGCCTTTGGCGCGCTCTCCCATTTGGAGGGCGATGCATTCTTGGATGCGGTCTTCGCGCATTTGGGGGTGCGGTTGGATGCGGTGTCGGATTCCTTGACCCACATCCCCGAGACGGGCCCGTTCATCTTGGTCTCCAACCACCCATTTGGCGTGCTCGATGGGTTGGCGTTGTTGAGGGAAGTGCGCCGCCGCAGGCCGGATTTCAAAATGGGGGTGGAGGGACTGTTGGGCGACATGCCCCCTTTGACCGACCATTTGTTGGCACTGACTGAATCGACGCCCGCTGCGCGCAAGCGGAACCTGTCCGGGTGGCGGGCGGCGGCGCAGCATGTCGGCGACGGCGGCGGCCTGGGGGTGTTCCCGGCAGGGCGCGTGAGCGGATACCGGCCCAGTGACCGTGTGGTGATGGACGGCCGTTGGAATGCGACCGTGATTGGTTGGGTGGCCAAGCAAGCATGTCCGGTCATTCCGGTGTACATCGACGGGGCCAACAGCCCGCTCTTTCAATGGTTGGGTTTGATTCACCCTTCGCTGCGCTCCTTGCGGGTGGCGGCGGAAATGCACAACAAAAAGGGGCGGATTCTGCAGATGCGCTTCGGGCGCATGCTTCGGCCGCGGGACTTGACGGGGTTCGAAGGCAACGACCATCTGGCGCGGTTTCTCCGGGCCAGGTGTTACGCGTTGGGGACGGCATTTGATGTTCGCCGGGAACACTTTCGGCGGTTCCGATTCCCCAAGCGGGCGGAGCCGATTGCCCCAGCCTCCGACACCGCCATGCTCTCCAAGGAAATGGCAGGGCTGACCGACACGATGCTCTTCGACCATGGTGAATTTGAGGTCCATCTCGCCCCAGCCGATCGGATTCCCCATGTGCTGCGCGAGATTGGTCGGTTGCGGGAGGTGACGTTCCGCGCAGTGGGAGAGGGCACGAATCGGGCGATTGACCTCGATGAGTACGACCTGTATTACCGGCACCTCTTGTTGTGGGACAAGTCGGCTCAGCGGCTGGCAGGGGCGTACCGGGTAGGGCTCGGTTGGGAAATCATGGACCGCTATGGTAGCCGTGGGTTTTACACCCGCAGTTTGTTTCGGATGAAGGCGGGCTTCGATCCTGTCCTCCGCTCCGGGGTTGAATTGGGTCGGTCGTTCATCGTTCCGGATTACCAACGCCAGCGCATGCCCCTGTTCCTCCTGTGGAAGGGGATTTTAAGCGTTTTGGTGCGTTCGCCCGAAGCGCGGTATGTTTTGGGCCCAGTGACCATCAGCAGCGATTATTCCCGCTACTCCCGTGCCTTGATCATGGCCTTCATCCGTCGTTACTACTGGGACGCGGAACGCGCGGCCCACATCCGGCCTCGGAAGCGGTTTGCCTTCGAGGAGAAGCGCGCGGACACCGATGCCCTGCTCGAGGCGGCGGGAGGTGACGTCAAGCGGTTGGACCGCATTCTGGCCGACATCGAACCGAGCCAAGCTGCGGCGCCGGTGCTCCTCAAGAAGTACCTGCACCAGAATGCCCGGATCCTCGGTTTCAACCGGGACCCCAAATTCAACAACGCCTTGGACGGGCTGATGCTGCTGGACGTTCAGGACCTTCCGGTCGACACCGTCCAGAACCTGCAGCGCGAGTTTGACCTCGGCTGAGCGGTTCAATTCTGCTTCTCGAAGCGCAACAGGAAATTGAAATCGAAGACGGTCTCGCCGTCAAACTCCCGGAATTGATAGGCTTGGAGGTCGTCCAATTCCAGTTCCAGGATCTCCCAGTAGAGGTCGAGTTCCTTGATTTCGGTGACGAAGGAGGCGGCCAAATCCAACCCGAGCGTTTCGGGCATGCCATCACAATCGAGGTCGAGCGTGGCATTGTCGGCCACCAGCCCGAGGACGGCGGGGTCATCGAGTCCGGCCGGTGTCCCTTCCCACCGAACGACATCCAGTCCACAATTGTCGGACAACGCGGCGAACAGGCCGGGATCATCCCAACCGGTGATGATGGGTTCGAGGATTTCCACGAATTCCACATTGGCACCATAGTCCATCAGGGTGAGGTCCACGATTTCCGCAATGCAGTCCGCGGTCAAATCCGTTTCACAGGATGCCGCGAGCAACTCGTCGTCGACAAAGCCCTCGATGTATTCCGCCATGGCGTCGTTGATGACGTCTCCGGCATTGAGCACGGCCCCGTTGTAGTTCAGGGTGCCCTCGGCTAGGATCCAGTTCGATCCTGTGGCCGTCAGGCTGTTGACGCAGGCCGCCACTTCGTCAGTCATCACTGTGTGGGTGCCAGCGGCAAAGAAAATGGTGTCGATGCAGTCATGGTCGCCCATCAAGAAGTCAAAGGCCATCTGCACAAGTTCCGTCTGGTCGACCTCGGAAGAGTCGTTGTAGAATGGTCCCGTGACTTTGGTGAAGGTCAACTCATCCAAGTGGAGGACGGATTTGTCTTCATTGAAGGCCCAAATTCCTTCGTAGGTGATGTTCTCGTTGACGTTCACGAAGGTGACCGTTTGGTCCTCTGCGAAGGTGGCGTCGAGCAGGAGGTTGCTGGACGCCATGAATTCCGTCAAATTGGAATCGGCCGTGCCCACTTGGGACACTTCTGCACTGCGCCATTCGCCGATGAGGCGGGCTTCTGGCGTTTTGAGGTGCAGCAAGCTGCCATTCTGGTCATATTTCTTGCAACCGGTAGCAAAGGCGCCGAGTGCACAGGCAAAGA
>CBFHWV010000071.1:0-10220 GCA_965659565.1 uncultured Flavobacteriales bacterium | reverse complement strand
GCGCGAGCGCAGGAATGATACGGCCGTTTCTGAAGCGCTGGGGCGCATGGAGCAGGTGGCCCGAGAGGGCGGCAATTTGCTGGAGGCCGCCGTGCATGCCGCCCGACTTCGCTGCACGCTGGGGGAGATTTCGGACGCCATCGAACGCGTTTTTGGACGCCATCAGCCCGTCGTCCGGCCGGTGCGTGGTATTTTCCAGAAGAACCTGGGCGACCGGGAAGAATTCAAAATCGCCGTGGAGAAAGCCCGAACTTTTGCCCAGTCCCAAGGCCGCCAGCCCCGCATTCTCGTGGCCAAAATGGGCCAGGATGGACACGACCGCGGCGCAAAAGTCATCGCCAGTGCCTTTGCCGATTTGGGCTTCGACGTGGACCTCGGCAGCTTGTTTCAAACGCCGGAAGAAGTGGCGCGACAAGCGGTGGAGAACGACGTCCACGTGGTCGGGGTGAGCACCTTGGCAGCGGGACACTTGGTGTTGATTCCGGCCCTGGTTGAGGCCTTGGAAAAGTTGGGACGGGCGGACATGCTCGTCGTGGTGGGCGGCGTGATACCCCGAGAGGATTACGATGCGCTCTACGCTGCGGGGGCGACGGCCATTTTTGGTCCGGGATCTCCCGTGGTCCAATCCGCGGACGACATTTTGGACCTGCTCTTGGAGGCCTATGGGGCGTCTTGAGGAAGCGGCATCAATGCCCGTCCGTTCCCAGGGACTCGATGGGGTAGCGGTAGCCACGCAAGACATCGGCGGCATCCATGACAGGCTTGCCGGCGAGTTGAACCCGTTCGAGGCGAACCGGGCGTCCTTGGGTGCCCACCCACCAAGTTTCGCCTTGGACGAGACAATCGCCGGGAGCCAACCCTTCAGGAAGGGGCTCATCGCCTGAAGGAAGGTGCGCGTGGGCGATCTTCAGGGTGGCCCCGTTGAGCGTGGTCCACGCTCCGGGAAAGGGCGTCATCCCGCGGATGAAATCGGCCACCCCTTGGGCAGGCTGTCGCCAGTCCACCCGGCCGTCTTGTCGAAACAACTTGGGCGCAGGGCGTTCGGACCCGGTCAGGAGGGCGCTTTGTGGCACGCCTTGAAGGTCATGGTCGGACAACGCATCGGCCGTGTCCACGAGCAAACCGGCGCCTTCTTGCATCAGTTGTGCATACACTTCACCTGCCGTGCTCTCTGCACCGACTGGCACGCCGCGCTGCAGCAAGATGGCCCCGGTGTCGATGTCGGCCGTGATGAAGAACGACGTCACCCCTGTGGTGCGGACGCCTGCCTTGACGGCGTGTTGAATGGGGGCTGCGCCGCGGAAGTCGGGGAGCAGGCTGCCGTGCACGTTGACGGTCCCAATGCGGGGGCGCGACCAGACCAATTCCGGCAGCATTCGAAAGGCCACAACGGCATAGAGGTCCGCATTCCACCGGTCGAGCGCGGCGAGAAAGTCTGGGGCGCGCAGCTTTTCGGGCTGGCTGAGGGGAAGTCCCAATTCCAGTGCGGCCACCTTGACCCGAGAAGGCTGCAATCGTTGCCCGCGCCCAGCGGGTCGGTCGGGGGCCGTGACCACGCCCACCACCGCATGGCGCGAGGCGGCCAATGCACGGAGGCTGGCTTCCGCGAAATCCGGGGTGCCGAAAAAGACGATGCGAAGGGGAGGGGTGGTGCTCACGCGCCGCGAAGGTAGCATTCAGACACAGGTCAAAGTGCCTTGGAACGCCAATCCCACCGGCTCAGAAACAGCGAGGCGCCCAGTCCCATCAGTCCGAAGTAGACCAGTTCGACCAACCAAATTCGCCAGACAGGTTGGGGGTCGACCAAGGTGAGTTGGATGGCGACAGCGGTGTACACCACAAGGGCAGAGAGCTCGATGAACAAGGCGGGGCGTGTGTGACCGCTGCCTTGAACAGTACTGAGCAACACCGAGCTTCCGCTGTACATCAACATGGCCATGAAAATGACGGGGAGGGTGCGCGCGGCAGCTTCAAGCCCGACCGCGTCGTCAAAAAAAGGGGCTGCCATCCAGGCGGGGTAGAGCAAGCCGCCATGGGCCAGCAGGACGATGCCACTGAGGTTGACAATCCAAAGTCGAAGCATCACTTTTCCGAGCTCTTCTCCTCGATGGGCCCCGAGCAGGGTGCTGATGTAGGTGCGTGTCGTTTGCTGAATGCCTTGTGACACCACGAAGGCCAGCATGAAGTAGTTCCGGGCAATGTGGCTCACTTTGAGCTCGAGCACGCCGACTTGTTCGACGAGAAAGAAGAACATGCTCCATGTTCCCAATGTGAGCGTAAGCTGAAGGATCATGGGCAACGCGAGCCGGACCCAATTCCAAAGCTCTTCCGCAGTCAAAAAGAGCGCGGCCTTCAGTTCGCTGCCGTGGCGGCGCACCACATGACCGAGCAAGACCGTCAAGCCCGCGCATTCCGCGGTTAAGCTGGCCCATGCGGCACCGCGGGCCCCCAGCGCTGGCCAACCGGGCGCCGTGTTCATCAGCAGGAAGTCTCCTGCAATGTTCACCGTCCCGGTGGTGACCATGGCCCACATCAATACCTTGGAACGGGCTGTCCCCATGAAAAAGGCGTTGCACATCATCAGCAGGAAGGAGGGCAACAACCCCCATTTGCGGATGCCCATGAAGCCGTCGAAGACGCGCGCGGTGGCCGCATCCTTGAAGACGGACGAAAATCCAGCGGTCAGCAGGCCGGACAAGGCGAGGATCAGCACGACCCCGGTGACCACTGCGACCATCAAGCCAGAGCGGAGAATGCGCAGCGCCTCTAAGGGGTTGGACTCACCCATGCGGCGTGCGATGAGGATTTGTCCAGTGTTGGCGAAACCAGCACCGACCATCCCGAGGGTGATGTACAGGACCCCGGCATTTCCGGCTCCATTCAAGGCCACATCGGAGGTGCGGCTCAAAAAGACGTTGTCGGTCAGGACGACCAGGAACTGAACGAATGTGCCGGCTGAGATGGGCAGGGCCAGGTTCAGGATGGACCGGTAGTCCGTGCCGATGTTCCGGTTCATGCGTCCGAATCCGGGCCTTCACCTCGGCGCAATCGGTCGAGCAGGCCAGGGGCATCTTTGACCGTGCGCGCTGCCCAATCGCCGAGGATGCGGGCATGTTCTGATTCTGGGAGCTGCCACTCGATGTCAGAGTTCTGGCGCACCCGACGCGTCAAGGTTTGCAGGGTCAATGCTGCTGCGACCGAGATGTTGAAGCTCTCGGTGAAGCCAAACATGGGGATGCGGACGAAATGGTCCGCTTCTGCGCGGGCGGCGTCGCTGATGCCGGGCCCTTCAGAGCCGAATACCATGGCGACGGGCCGATCCAACGGCAGTTCTTCGGGCGTGGTGTCTTCGGTGTGCGGTGTGGTGCAACAGATGGCGTACCCCCGGGATTTCAGGTCGCGAAGTGCATGGGTGGTGTCGGTGTGCCGCTCGATGTCCAGCCATTTGGCGGCGCCTTTGGACACGCCCGGTGACGTGCGGTACGGGTTGTTGACTTCAATGATGTGCGCGCTTTGGATGCCGAATCCATCGCAACTGCGCAAGACGGCCGAGATGTTGTGGGGGTCAAAGAGGTCCTCCGTGACAGCGGTGACCCACTGCGTGCGGCGTGCCAATACTTCTGCAAAACGCGCTTTTCGCGCATCCGTCAGGAAAGGGGACAGCAGGGAGTATCGGTCGTCGGCCACAGCGCAAAGAAAATCCCCGGACCGCCAAAGGCCGCCCGGGGATCGGTTCAGAAATTCTGAAAGATTACTTCACCTTGGCGTTGAGCTCAGCACCTGGCTTGAACTTCACCACGTTCTTGGCTGCGATGGTGATTTCCTTGCCGGTCTGCGGGTTGCGGCCCTTGCGAGCCTCACGGTGCGTCACGGAGAAAGAGCCAAAGCCAACAAGGGCAACACGGTCACCTGCCTTGAGGGCACCGCTGGTGGCGTCGATAAAAGCGTCGAGGGCGCGGCCGGCGTCGGCCTTGCTGATGCCAGCGCCTTCGGCCATGGCATCACGGAGTTCTGATTTGTTCATGTGTTCTTGTATTGGGTTGTGAACGCTTGCAATGTATGGGCTTCACCCCGCGGTTCACGCGGCTTTGCGGACGTTTTTCTGCATTTTGTGAAAAAAGCGGGGTCAATTATGGAAAAACCCGGGAATCCAGCAATGGCGCGGGTTGTCAGGCGATGGTCGACCTTTGCCTCGGATTCACGTTATGAACACCTCCACAAACCCCCTCGACGCCCCCTTTGAGGCGATGGGCCCCATCATCGATTTCGAAGTCGGCTTGCGCTACAGCGACCTCGACACGTTCGGACACGTCAACAACGCGCGCTACTTCTCTTTTCTCGAGGAGGCCCGCATCGCGTGGTTTGAGGCCTGTGTGCCAGAGCGGTGGGATTTCAACAAGCACGGCGTGTTGGTGGCCCGCAACGAAATGGACTACCTCAAACCCGTCCATCCTGGCGATCGGCTCATCATCCGATTGGGCGCCTCCGGAATGGGCAACTCCAGCATCCACATCCGCTATGAAGGCGTCGTGTTGCCTGGCGGAAAGGAAGACCAGGCCATGCTGGCTTTTCGGGCCGCCACCACATTGGTGAGTTGGGATACGTCAGCCGGTAAAGTGTGCCGGGTGCACGACGATTGGCGCAAGGCCATCACGGGCAGCTGATCACGGCGAGAGCAGGTACACCTGGAAGTGCCACGGGTCAAGGGTCATGGCCTCGCCCCAAGACAGCTTTTCCGGCCCATCGCCCGCCGATCCCATCACCGAGCGGAGGGCGTGGGCGCCATGTCGAAGGGGGGCCAAAGCGTCCCAGTCGAGTTCAGCGGTCTCCGCTGCGGCGTTCGTCAACACCAACAGGTGCTGCTCGCCATCGCTGCGCATGAAGTGGTATTGGCCACCGCGCGGAATCAAATGGGACATGGGGGAGGAGAACGCTTGGCGGTAAGTCCGGCGCGCCTGACCGAGTGCAGCCGTGAACGACCAGAGGACGTTTTCCTGCGGGGTTCGTCCGTCGGCGTCAAACGCGCTGCGCGGATCTTCGGCCCAACCGCCCGGAAAGTCATCGCGCACCAGCCCGTCGGGAGCGGCAAAGCCATCCATGCCCAATTCGGTCCCATAATACAGGCAAGGCATGCCGCGCGTCATCATGACCAGTCCAATGCCATAGCGCGCCCGGTCAGCATCGCCGGCCACACTGAACCAACGGTCGGTGTCGTGGTTGTCCACGAATGTCACGAGCCGGTTGGGGTCGGGATACACCCCGTCCTGGCCGAGCATGCCGTGCACGCGGGTGATGCCCGTTCGCCAGCTGGGGTCTTCTTGGATGGCATCTCGGAGGGCGAAGTGCAATTGAAAGTCCTTGACGCTTTCCAAATGGGAGTCCCTGGAGGACAGGGGGCTGCCTGAGATATAGCGGCTCTGCGCGGCGGGGCTCGACACCCAGCATTCGCCAAACATATAGAGGTTGGGGTGCTGGGCAAGGATGCGCTGCGCAAACCTGGCCATGAAGGCTTGATCGCTGTAAGGATAGGTGTCAATCCGGAAGCCATCGACCCCGACTTCCGAGACCCACCACAGCGCATTTTGAACCAGCAGGTCGGCCAGGAGGGGATCTTGGTCAGGAGCAAGGTCCGGCATCTGTGGCACGAACCATCCCCGGTTGAATTGGTCGACCTCGGCGGCCACGGCATGCGGGTCGGTCATGACATTGCAGTTGTAATTGGTCAGGGTGAATTCCGGCCATTGGTGCAACCAGCTGCTGTCAGGAAGGGAGCGCACCATCCAATGGTTGTGGCCCCAGTGGTTGAAGATGACGTCCTGAATGACGCGGATGTCCCGGTCATGGCAGGCGGCCACCATGTCGCGATAGGCTGCATGGCCTCCGAGACGGGGGTCGACCTGATAATGGTCGGTTACGGCATAGCCATGATAGCTCGCCTCGGGTTGATCGTTGAGCAGCACCGGGTTGAGCCAGATGGCGTCCACGCCCAAGGCGTCCAAGTAGTCCACATGTTGCGTGATGCCTTGCAAGTCCCCGCCGTGGCGGGCATACATCTCAGAGCGGTCCATGCCTTGCTCGCGCAATCCGGTGACTTGGTCATTGGAAGGATCCCCATTGGCAAACCGATCCGGCATGATCAAGTACAGCGTGGATCCGGATTCCACGCCTTGGCCGCCGACCGGTCGAAGTGCGCTGTCATGGATGGGAAAAGACAACAGGGTGGAGGCGCCATCTGGGGCATGCAGGCGCAAACGGTGTTCCCCTGCTGGGCAACCACGCTCGACGGCGAGCTTCACGAAAAGGTAGTCTGCATTGGACCGGCGCATGACCGAATCCACTTGCAGGCTTTTGGATTCTGACGACACATCATGGTCAGCCAGGCCCTTCCCGTGCAACACGAGGGTGAAGGCCGATTCCGTTCCGCCATTCCACCAATGTGGGGGCTCCATGTGCAACACGGGGGAAGAGGGGCGTTGTGCAGCGGCCGGCGCCGCTTGGCAAAGGATGGCGGCCCAGAATCCAACCCATGGGGTCAACAACTGAAAAAAGGTGCGTCTGCAGAGCATGATTGCAAGCTAATTTCGGCGTGTATCATTTACACGATTCATGAAAACACCTTACCTCTTTTTCATGGCCATGCTGCTCGGCTGGAGTGCGCAGGCCCAAACGTTGTCCGTCACCTTCAGTGTGGACATGAACAATGAAACCGTGGCCGCTGAAGGCGTGCATGTGGCGGGCAACTTCCAAGGCTGGGACCCGGCATCGACGATGATGGCCGATGACGACATGGACGGCGTTTACGAAGTGACCGTCGACGTCTCGGACACGTTGGATGTGGTCGAGTACAAGTTCGTCAATGGCAACGCCTGGGGTGCAGACGAAGCTGCGCCAGCGGCCTGCGCTTGGAACGGCGGTTCCAACCGCTACTTCGAGCCGGTGGGCGACACGACCCTCGACACCCCTTGCTTCGGTCAATGCGGTGCATGCGGCACGACCACCATTCTCTTCCAGGTGGACATGAGCCAAGAGGACGCCATCAATCCCGTGGGCGTTCACATGAACGGCAACTTCAACGGGTGGGACGGCACCAACTTCCTCATGATGGACGACGCCGATGGCGATCTGGTATACACATATGTAGCCACCGTGGATGGCGCCATGCTCGACCCCGTCGACACCGTCCAATTCAAGTTTGTCAATGGCAATGCTTGGGGCTTTGATGAAAACCCGGAGGGCGAATGCTCCGATCAGGGCAACCGCTTCCTGGCAGTCGGCAGTGGCGACTTGGTGTACGAAGCCAACCCTGGACAGCCATACTGCTACAACACTTGTGGCAGCTGTGTGGCTCCCACGCCAGTGACGTTCCGCGTGGACATGAGCACGCAAGCGGAAGTGTCCGTCAATGGTGTGTGTGTGGCCGGCAGCTTCCAAGGTTGGTCCGCAGGCGTGGATTTCCTCACGGACGACGACGGCGACATGGTGTACGAAGCCACCCTCGATGTGGCGCCTGGTGACTACGAATTCAAGTTCATCAATGGAAACAATTGGGGCGGTGAAGGCGACGGCAACATCGACAACGAGAACCCTCCTGGAGAATGCGTGACCAAAGGCAACCGGACCATGACCGTGGGAACGGAGCCCATCACTGTTCAGTACTGCTACAACCAATGCAGCGAGACCTGTGTGGCGGACCCGGATCCAGCGCCCATCACGTTCCAGGTGGACATGGCCAATGAGACCGTTTCTGCGGATGGCGTTTGGCTGATTGGTGGCATCACCACACCGCAATGGCAGGCCGGCGCACTTCAGATGAGCGACGACGACGGAGACAACGTTTACGAGGTCACGTATGAAGTGAGCGGCTCCGCTTTTTTTGAGTACCGTTACTGCAACGGAGACCCATACCCAGGCGGCGTGCAGGATGACAGCGTGGCCGAAGTCGGAGACTTCGAGGCCGGTGGCTGTGGTCAGGGCAATCCATTTGGCGAATTCAACCGAACCCACGTCCGCTCTGGCGAAGCTGAGGTACTTGGCGCATACTGCTATGCCAGCTGCCTCGATTGCAACGGCGATACGGTGGGCACCATCATCGGCATCGAGGAAATTGTGGACTTCATCGGTTTGGAGGCCTTCCCAAATCCGGCTGAAGACGTGTTGAACGTCCGCTTTGACGGGTTTGATGGTCTGGCCGACATCCGGGTCTTTGATCTGACGGGCAAGGTGATTTTGTCTGAGCGCACCCGCGTGGTGCCGGGCATGGTGACCACGTATGGCACGGAGGCCTTCCGTCCTGGCGTCTACATTCTCGAGGTTCGCAATGGACTGCAGCGCAGCACGTTGCGCCTCACCGTGAAGTGATCTTCATCACGATACAACATCTTGACGGAAGGGGGGCTGCGGCCCCCCTTCTTGCATTCTTACAGCCGGTGTGAAAATTCCTTCAACCCAATCGGAAGAATTGACCGTTTTACCTCACGCTGTCCGGCTATATTCGTCCCTGATTCACAACAAACACCAAACAACGCATGAAGCGATTGCTACTCGGTGTGTTCGCAATGTTTTGCAGCACCCTTGCTTATTCCCAAGCGACTGAAATCGTGGTCGAGACCTACGCCGAGAACATCGGCATGCAAGGCACAGCCGACCTCACTGGTTACAACACCTACCGGCTGTATGCCAAGTTCTCCTCTTCCGAGGATTTCCTCGCCGCGGTATACGGTGACGCCGACTTCCCGACCAAGATCCAGGCGGACAACAACTTCTACAACAGTGCCCTTGGTGGCCTGACCAACGCGAGCTACAACGCCATCATTTTTGGTGGCTTCCCCGACCTCGAGTTTGACAGCTTCGTCACCATTGGCATGGATGCTCCGGCCAACACGATGGCGGGAGAGTCCCCCATCAACACGGTGGGTGACCCGATGAGCGACTGGTCTGTGGCCTTTGAGCCAGGCGTGGGCGCCTCGGGCAGCGACATCATCATCGACACCCAAACGGGGGGAAGCTGGTTCCCACTGTTCCCTGACTCCAATGCGTTTGCTGGTGCAGACAGCCTCGTCATGATTGGTCAATTCACCACCAATGTCGAGCTCTATGGTGTGGTGAGCATCTCCACCTTCGCCGGAGGGGTGCAATCCGACGTCAGCACAGTGACCCTCCCTTTTAGCAGCACGCCGGATGCCGTCTTCGGCTGCACCGACATGGATGCGACCAACTTCGACATGGATGCCAACGAGGACGATGGCACCTGTGTGTACGCTTGTGATTACCCGGCTACCCAGCTGATGGTGACGGGAACCATGACGGGGAGCGTGAGCTGCTCGGGTTATGCCGATGGCACCGCCACCGTGATGGTGACAGGAGGCCAAGGTGGTCTGGTCTATGACAATGGAAACACCACCAATGCAACAGGCATCTTCTCGAACTTGACTGCAGGAGAGGTGACCGTGACCATCACGGACGCCCAAGGTTGCTCTGTGGACACGATGCTCATGATCGGAACACCAGACCCACTGGTCGTCACGGCGAGTTTGTCCGACCCCGTCAGCTGTGCTGGAGAGGCGGACGCGGTCCTGAGCGGCACGAGCACCGGTGGTACGGGCATGGCTGAATACAGCATGATGGCCCCCTTGACCGACAGCACGGGCATGCCTTACTTCGAGATGGGCAGCGAAGTCTTGCTGTTCGACAACATTGGAAGCGGTCTGTACACGGTGTACGCCATCGACGAAAATGGCTGTATCGATCAAACCCCAGGAATCCAAGTCACTGCACCTCAGCCATTTAATCTGTATGCCCAAGCCGTGGCGCCGACCACCTGTCCGGACACGGAAGACGGCACGGTGGTGCTGAACTTCTTCGGAGGTAGCGGAAATGCCACCACGTACAGCACGGATGGCATGACGTACTCCACGGAGAACACTTACACCGTGGCACCAGGCACCTACACGTTCTATGCGCAGGATGTCAATGGTTGCCCAGACACCCTCACGGATGTCACGGTTGTGACACCATCTCCGTTCGAATCCTTGGCTGAGTTGGTCAGCCCAAGCTGCTTCGGCGACATGGACGGCTCCATTGTGATTGAGGTTCAAGGAGGAACGGCGCCATTGAGCTACGTATTGGAAGGGGACACTGCAGCCAACGTGAGCTTGACCATGGTCAGCGGAGGTGAATACGCCATCGAAGTGGTGGACGGCAACGGCTGCTCCTATGACGCC
>CBFHWV010000070.1:0-10424 GCA_965659565.1 uncultured Flavobacteriales bacterium | reverse complement strand
CCAGCGCGCGATAGTACTCGGACTGCGTGCGGTGAATCACGTTTTCAAACGGGATGAACTCAAAGAGAGGCTGCTCCTTCATCAGGATGAGGGTTTGCCAGAGCCGTCCCATTCTTCCATTGCCGTCTGAGAAAGGGTGGATGAACTCGAATTCGTAATGAAACACGCAACTCTTGATGAGCCCGATTTCCTCGGACGATCGGAGGTAGGCAAACAAGTCGTTCATCAGGTGCGGTACGTTCTTGGCGGGCGGTGCCATGTGGGCCATCCGGTCCCCAGCCATGATGCCGACCCCTTGCTTTCGGAAGCTCCCATTGTCCGTGACCAGCCCATCCATCAAGGTTTCGTGGGCTTTCAGAAGCGACTTCACCGAGGCGGGGTCATACGTGCCCAACTGGTCATACACATGAATCGCATTCAGCACCTCACGCACGTCTTTCACCGGGCCTACCACGCGGTTGGATTCCATGACCGTGGAGATTTGGTCTTCCGTCAAGGTGTTGCCTTCAATGCTGAGCGACGAATGAATGGTCTTGATCCTGTTTTTCTTGCGGAGTTGAGGCGAGGGCTTGTCCAAAAAATTCGCGTTGATCTGCCCCACACACTCCGACACCAAGGAGACCATCTTGAGAATGTCAGGCGTGATTTTATACGGCGGCTTCATGACTTCAATATACTATCATTTGATAGCATCAAGCTTATGCTAAACTGATCTCGATTGAATTTTCAGTCAGGCTTACATCACCAAATCGGGGTTGAGGGTGTTCGGCTTTGGTCTTGATGGTTCCGCATGGGGCGATGGACGACTGTATTTTCGGGGTGTGCAGAAGCTCAGCCTCCTTTTCGTTGTGGCCTTCTTGGCCGGTTCGTTCGGTTCCCAGGCCCAAGTCGCGGCCTCGTTTACGGTGAGTCACACCGGTCTTGCCCCGTCGTCGGAAGCGACGGTCAACATCGGCGACACGGTGCTGTTCATCTATGGCAGCGGTGGGCCGCACCCCATGACCAGTGGGCACAACCAGACGCCGTCGCCCACCTTTTTTCCAACCGTGACCGTCACCTCAGGTGCGCCCAAAGCCACCGCAATCTTTGATGAGGCGGGGGGATACTACTTGCTCTGGATTCAGCCGTGAGCGCCGGTTCAATGGGCATGAAACGCAGGGCGGCGGGGCTGCTCGCGGTCACCTTCCTCACGATGGGGGTGTCGGCTCAGAACCCGCACGTGCACATTCACGGTGCGCTCCAAAACATGATGATGCACGGCGACATTTCGCCGCAAGCGCGCCTCGCGGATTACTCGGGAACCCCCGGGTGGTGGGGCCTTGGCGCGGTCGCCGGATTGCAAGGGGAAGTGTTGATCTGGGACGGTCAGCCGTGGGTGGCCGCGGCGGAGGCCGACAAGGTGGCCTTGAAGGTCGATCCCGGCGCCCAAGCCACGTTGTTGGTGGCCGCCCAGGTGGAGCGCTGGACGGAAGTCGCCATCCCCAAACGCGTGACCACCCAAGCCAAGTTTGAGGCCTTTCTGGCCAAAGCCGCAGCCAAGGCGGGACTGGACGTGGCGGCGCCATTTCCATTTCGCGTGACGGGCCCATTCGACGAATTGGCGTGGCATGTGGTGGATTGGACGGAAGGGGACATGGAGCACACTTGCGAAAAGCACAAAACCACAGGGCCACATGGCGTTGAACGCGGTGTCGAGGCGCAGCTGTTGGGGTTTCATTCGGACCGCCACCACCGCATTTTCACGCACCACAGCACCAACCTCCACATGCATGCGCGCATCGGCGAAGACGACGTCATGGCGCACGTGGACGGCATGGTGCTGGCGCGGGGCGCGACGCTGATGCTGCCCCTGCCGGAAGCGAACTGACATTTTGTAGCCGAGGGCCTCAGACCGGACGGGGCGTGGGTAATTTGTGGGAATGCAACGGAGAATGAGATCCATGCGGATGTTCGGGCTGTGGCTCGCCTTGTGGGCGGCCATGGCTGCGTCGCCATTGCGGGCCGGGGCGCAATCCAATTGGTGGGCAGATGCCGTGTTCTATGAAATTTTTGTCCGCTCGTTTCAGGACTCGGACGGCGATGGAATTGGCGATCTCAATGGCGTGACCAGTCGGGTGGACCACCTGGTGGAATTGGGGGTCAATGCGGTGTGGTTCATGCCCATTCATCCGAGTCCGTCCTACCATGGGTACGATGTGGTGGATTATTTCGCGGTCAATCCCGAGTATGGGACGCAAGCGGATTTCGAGGCGATGTTGGCCGCGCTGGAGAATGCGGGGATTCGCGTGATCCTCGACTTTGTGGGCAACCACAGTTCCTCGCAGCACCCCCGGTTTCTCAACAGCGCTCAGGGTCCGAGTGCCCAGTACCGCGATCATTTCACGTGGAGTGACATCGATTATGGCGCCGGCTGGCATCCGCTCAATGGCAGCCACTATCTAGGGTCGTTCTGGAGCGGGATGCCCGATTGGAATGTGACCCACCCCGATGTGGTGCAGTACCATTACGACGTGCTCGACCATTGGGTCGGGTTGGGTGTGGACGGTTTTCGTTACGATGCCGTGAAGCATTTGGTGGATGATTTTGCGCCTGGATTCACTTCGAACCACCCCGGCACCTTCGACTATTTGGCTGATTTTTATTCCCAATACAAATCGATCAGTCCGGAGGTGTTTTGTGTGGGGGAGGTGTGGGACCAGACGTCGGTCATCGCCCAATACGGCCCGCCTTATCTGGATGGGTGTTTCGAGTTTGGACTGGCCTCGGGCATCGTCAACTCCGTGAACGGGGGCTCGAAAGACGCTTTCGTCGAGGCGATGAACACGGTGCTCGACCTGCATTTGCCGGGTCAGTATGCGCCGTTTCTGACCAACCACGATCAAGACCGGGCCTTCAACCAGTTGGGGCTGAGTGCAGACAAGATGAAGCTGGCCGCCAGCGTGTATTTGTCCATGCCGGGCTTTCCATTTGTGTACTATGGGGAGGAGATTGGCATGACCGGAACGGGTGCCGATCCCAACAAGCGGACGCCTATGCAGTGGGCGCCGGGCCCCGGTGCCGGCTTCACGACGGGCACGCCTTGGTCGCCCATCAATGGGGACCTGTCGACCGCCAATGTGGCGGTTCAGGATGGGGATGCGCAGTCACTCCTGAACCATTATCGGGAGGTCATTCACCTGCGCCGCAACCACGGGGCTCTGCGTCGGGGGGCCTTTTCTTGGGCCACGGCCTACGCCGCCAATGTTGGGGCTTACCTCCGGTCACACGAGGACACCACCATCCTGTGCCTCCACAATTTCAGCACCGACGCCTTCACGGCGTTTGACGTCGACCTGGCCGGACTTTGCCCAGGGGATTACCAGGTCACGGATTTGGTGGACGGGAGCAGTTTGGGCCAGGTTCCTTGGGGACAAATCACCTCCTGGACGGTCCCCGGCGGAGTCGGTCCCCGTGGGTCGCGTTGGTTGCAATGGACGCCCATTCAAGTCGACCCCTGTGCGACGTTGACCAAGCTGCATGTGGATGGGACCACCATGGACAACAACGGTGCGCAGCTTCATGTGGCGGGCAATTTCAACGGCTGGACCCCCGAGCCCATGTCCGTATCGGCCGTAGGTCAGGGCACATTCACCGTGGAGGCCGAGCCGGGAACGCCACTGTGGTTTGTCTATGTCGACGGGGACAACATCGACAACCGGGAGACCTTGACCGGAGTGTGCGCCGCAGACGTTGGCGTGGGATTCCCTTGTCGCCAATGGACCACCACGACCACGCCCACAGATCTGCCTGCGGTGTGTTTCGGCAGCTGTTCCGGTTGTGCCTATGGGCCTCAGGAGGTGACGTTCAGCGTGGATTTGGGCGCCTTGGCCCCGCATCCTGAGGGCGTTCACATGGCCGGCACGTTCCAAGGTTGGGACCCGGCCGGGACCCCCATGACGTGGGCCTACGACAACGTTTGGCAGCACACGTTGACCTTGAATGTGGGCGAGTCCATCGAGTACAAGTTCATCAATGGAAACAGTTGGGGGGGCAATGAGGAGATCAATTTGATCGAATGCGGGGTAGGCGGCACTTTGAACCGGACGTTCACCTTGTCCGGCCCTTCGGAGACTCCCGGCATCGCGTGCTTCGACTCCTGTGCATCGTGTGCCCCTGCGCTGTGCCCGGAGGACCTGACCGGCGACGGGATGGTGGCTGTGGACGATGTGCTGTTGTTGCTCGGCGGGTTCGGATGTGTCGACGCGTGTCCATACGATGTGGACGGCGACAGTTTGGTTGGGGTGTCCGACATGTTGGCGATGCTGTCCGAATTCGGCCAAGCTTGCGCTGACTGAAAGGGGGGCGGACTAATTTGCCAGCCATGAAGTACAGGCCCTATTTGGAAGGCGGCATTGCGGTGTCCGAGCTCGGTTTCGGCGCGTGGCAGCTGGGCGTCGAATCGGGATGGAGCGCGGTCTCGGAGGCCGAATCCGAGCGGATGATCCGCGCGGCATTGGACCACGGCATCAACTTCTTTGACACCGCGCCGACCTATGGCAACGGCACCAGCGAGGAGCGGCTGGGCAAAGTGCTGGGCACGCTCGACCGCGCGTCTTTCGTGGTCAACTCGAAGTTTGGCCGCCTCCACAACGGGGAGGTCGATTTCAGTGCGGGCCTGATCCGCGAAACGGTGGAGGGCAGCCTCAAGCGGCTGCGCCTGGATTGCCTCGACTCGGTCATCATCCACAGCCCGCCGCGGGAGCTGCTCGACGGCAACAACACCGACCACTACGCCATCCTCGAGCGCCTTCAGGAGGAAGGCAAGATTCGGGCGTACGGCGCGTCGATTGACTTTGCGGAAGAGATCACGACACTGCTCGAGACCACCGGGGCCAAGGTCATCCAGTCGTTCTTCAACATCCTGCACCAAGATTGCAAGGGCGCGTTTGACTTGGTACAGGAGAAGGGGGCGTCGGTCATTGCGAAGATTCCCTTTGATTCGGGCTGGCTGACGGGCAAGTATTCGGCGGAGAGCCGGTTCACGGGCGTGCGCGCCCGCTGGTCGAACGACGAGATTCGGCAGCGCGCTGAGCTCGTCGATCGGGTGCGGGAGATCGTCGGCGAGGAGCGGCTGATGTCCGCGGCCCTTTCGTTCTGCACGTCGTTTGACGCGGTGAGCACGGTGATACCGGGCGCGGTCTCGGAAGCCCAACTGCTGGCCAACATTGAGGCGATTCAACACCGCTTGGACGACAGCAACCGCCAGGCGTTGGAGGCCTTCTTCGAAGAAGAGGTGCGCGCCTTGCAACTGCCTTGGTAAAGGCCGCATTTTTGCAGCGTGAGTGAGATCCGGCGCCTTTCGTTTCTGGACCGCCATTTGACGTGGTGGATCTTCGGCGCCATGGCGCTGGGACTGGCGCTTGGCGCTTGGGTGCCCAGCGTGCCCGAGGCGCTCGGGGGCATGCAAGTTGGGACCACCAACATCCCCATTGCGGCCGGGTTGATGTTGATGATGTACCCGCCGCTGGCCAAGGCCAATTATCGCTTGCTGCCCGTCGTGTTTCGCAACACCCGGCTGGTGTCGTTGAGCATTGGCCTGAACTGGGTGCTGGGGCCTGTCCTCATGTTCGCATTGGCAGCGCTGTTTCTGCGCGACGACCCCGGGTACTTCAGTGGGCTGATTCTGATTGGATTGGCACGGTGCATCGCCATGGTGTTGGTGTGGAACGATTTGGCGGGGGGCAACAAGGAGCTGGGCGCGGGATTGGTGGCGCTCAACAGCCTGTTTCAAGTGGTGGCCTACAGCTTCTATGCTTGGCTGTTCATGACCGAATTGCCCGCGTGGTTGGGCCTGCCCACCATTGCCGTGGACGTGCCCATGTCCATGGTCGCCGAGAGCGTGGCGATTTACCTCGGCATTCCTTTTTTGGCCGGTGTCGTCAGCCGGGAGGTGCTGGTCCGGAGCCGGGGAGAAGAATGGTACCAAACCACCTTCGTGCCGCGCATTTCCCCCCTGACCTTGGTGGCGCTGCTGTTCACCATCGTGGCGATGTTCAGCCTCAAAGGGGACCAGATCACAGCGCTTCCGCTGGATGTGCTCCGGATTGCGGTTCCCCTCGTGTTGTATTTCGTGGGGATGTTTTTGCTGAGCATGGTCCTGGGACGTCGCCTCGCCGCGTCGCATGCGGACAACACGGCTGTGGCGTTCACGGCTGCCGGCAACAATTTCGAATTGGCCATCGCCGTCGCGGTGGCGGTCTTCGGATTGCAAAGCGACCAGGCGTTTGTGGGCGTCATCGGCCCCCTGATCGAAGTGCCGGCCCTGCTTCTGCTCGTCCGTGTGGCCCAGCGCATGGGCAAGGCGCGGACCTAGGCCCAAGCGCTCGTCGTACCTTCAAGGCATGCGGTCGTTGGTGATCTTGGTGTTGCTTTTTGGCTTGGTGAAACCGGTTCAATCGCAGGATTTGCGCGCCGTGGACGTGTCCTTTTTGAGTGAAATGGAGGAGGACGGGGTGGTCTACCGCGATTCGGACGGAAACGACATCGAGGACCCGCGGGTTTGGATGGCCGGTCAAGGGGTGAATTTGGTGCGGCTGAAACTTTGGAATGCCCCGGCAGACCTGCGGCAGTCTTTGCTGGGCGTCACCCGGGAGGCGGCCAAATGGGACGCATTGGGTGTGCCGATTTTGCTCGATGTCCATTTCAGCGACACGTGGGCAGATCCCGGTCAGCAAGCAGTGCCCAAGGCGTGGCAAGGCATGTCGTTTGACGCTTTGCAGAACGCCATGGTGTGCTGGTTGCATTGCGCCTTGGAAGCGCTGGCATCGCAAGGCATTGAACCCGCGATGGTGCAGCTTGGCAACGAGATTGATTCCGGCATGATGTGGCCCCATGGGTCGCTGGACCAGGGATTTGGCCCACTGTCTTCTTTGCTGGCGGCGGGCCATGACGCCGTCGAGGCGGTGTTCCCCGATTGTCCAGTGGTGGTCCACGTGTCCAACCTGACCATGGCGCCGTGGTTTTTCGAAGGATTGTCGGAGGCGGGATACACCCCGGACGTGGCGGCGGTCAGCCAATACAGCAAGTGGCACCTTCAAGACCTTGACGACGTCTCAGAGGCGATTCTCTCGTTGAACCAATCCACGGGGCTCCCCGTTTTCATTGCAGAAACGGCCTACGCATGGACCACCGATTGGGCGGATTGGACCGACAACCTGTGGTGGTTTGGGGACGAAACGCCGGGTTATCCGTTCACGCCAGAAGGCCAATCGCAGTATCTGCTGGACTTGCACAATGTGGTCGAAGACTTGGGGCCAACGGTCTGCTTGGGCTGGTGCTATTGGGCGCCGGATTGGGTGGCGTCTGAAGGGGCGACCAGCACCGAGGGCAGCGCGTGGGAAAACGCGGCGCTGTTTGATTTTGATTGGACCGCCCTTCCAGCGTGGGAGGTGTTCTCCCAACCTTGATCAGCGCAAGGCAATCAGCTGAGCTTGACCATCTGGCGCGCGGTTGTTGTTCCTAACAGCGTTGGCGCACGACAGAAAAACCGCGATCCACCAGGGTTTGTTTTCGAGGCCCGAAACCCGGCTCTTAACGCAGGGGCAATGTGAGGCGCCGAGCTTCGCAGCATGAAGTCGATTTGGATTCGGTGCGCCATCGGATGGTGCATGATGGCGTTGGGACTCAGCGGCCTCCAAGCACAGCAGAACATTCACCTCTACGGGGTCATGCCCACCGTGGATGTGGGCGCCTCCATCGGGGAAGGTTGGTACGTCGAGAACTACTCGTTTGCCTGCATCCTGCCCTTGGAGCAGCTCCGGCCATCGTTTGGTGAAACGACCGCGATGGACGCCTATGGGCCGGGCGACGTGGAGGATGGTCGAAACGTCCGCGCGTTGGTGTTTGCCTACACGGAGTTCGATGTGACGCGAACATTGAGCCCCGCTTGGTCCTTGACGGGCAGCTATACCCATGAATGGGTGCCGAGCAATGTGGTCCGTACCGAGGGCGTGGAGCGCGATACCCGCAATGAGCACCGGGTTTGGTTGCAATCCAAATACCAACAAAAAGGGGACAGAGTCTCATGGTGGTGGCGCATGCGTTGGGACCAACGGTTCATCGAGGACCTCGCACCTGAGCCGGAATCCAAGTGGTTGGTGCGCCCCCGATTGCGCCAGCAAATCGGTGCATCCGTGGGGCTTGGAAAAGGTACGTTGGCGGCCAGCACAGAGGGCTTCGTGGAAGCGTGGGATGGGGCCGAGGTCGCTTCGGGCGAAGACCGCTTCCGCGAGGCGTGGAGCTCCCTCCAATACAGCCGCAAGGTCAACGACCGCTTCCGGTGGGAAGCCGGCCCCCTCGTGGTGAGTTGGAAGCAGCTCGGCGCTGAAGGCAGCCTCGGCTGGTCCCATTATTGGTACCTGCAGACCACCGCCTTCTTCACCTTGTCCCAAGGGGAGTAACGCATCCTCGGGGGTGCGAATGGATTGAACATCCTGGTGATCAGCCGTCGACGGGATGTATTGGCCGCGACGACAGGGCCAGTTGCATCCGGATGTCGGCCCGGTCGTAGACGCAGTCTTCGGGCAGGGGGATGACCTCGAAACCGAATTTGCGGTAGAGGTGGATGGCGCTGGCCAGGGAGGTGTGCGAATACAGTTCCAGTGTGTGTACGCCCCGCTTGCGGCAGAGGCGGATGAGGTATTCCATCATCTGGTGGCCGTATCCGCGCGACTGGTGTGACGCCTTGACAGCCATCTTGTTCAGCTCGAATGTGCCTTCTGCGCGCGGGGTCAGGGCAAACGTGGCGATCGCTTCCCCGTCGAGCAGACCGAAATGGACCTCGCCGCCAGGCTGGAGCACCATCGATTCCGGGTCGGAGAGGACTTGGATGTCGTAGGGTTCGAGCAGGAAATGCGCTTCGAGCCACGCCTTGTTCAGGTCGAAAAAGGCCCCGCGATACTGGGGGTCAAAGGGGATGAAGGTCAGGTCCATGTCGGTCACAATGTGGGGTGCAATTGAATAACCCGGACCTCGTGCGGGGCGACCGACCTTTGCGGTATGGATTCACTGTCGCAGATTGTGTTGGGGGCCGCCGTGGGAGAGGTGGTGCTGGGGCGCCGCATCGGCAACCGCGCCATGGTGTGGGGGGCGGTGGCCGGGACCATTCCCGACATGGACGTCCTCGGCAAGTACTTCCTGAGCGAGCTCGACAACCTGGCCTTCCACCGCGGCATCAGCCACTCGTTGCTGTTTTGCGTCGTCGGAGCGCTGGGCTTCGGCTGGGCGACCGACCGGTTGTACCGCAGTCCCCATCACCGGTGGATCGCCACGGCGACCAAGGCGGCTGCGGCGGTGCTCATCGGCTTCGTCGTCAATTTCCTCACGCAGATTGTGGCGCCCGGCGGCTGGTTACCGGTGGCCCTCTACATTCCGGCGGCCGTCTACTGGCTGTGGCGCCATGCCCAGAAGCGCTATTTCACCGCCAACTGGAGCGCACCCGATGCGGACCTCACAGGGTGGGTGCTGTTGTTTTTCTGGGGCTTCCTGACCCACACCCTGCTCGACTGCTTCACCACCTATGGCACCCAGCTGTTCGCGCCGTTCTCGGACACCCGCGTGGCGTGGGGCACCATCGCGGTGGCCGATCCGCTGTGGACGTTTCCGTTTCTGGCCTGCCTGCTGGTGGCGGCGCGCTTTGCCCGCGAGGATCGGAAGCGCGCGCGCTGGAATGCCGCGGGCCTGGCGTGGTGTTGCATTTACCTCTCCCTGACCGTTGCCAACCACCACCACGTCAAGCGGACCTTCGAAGCGGCGCTCGGGGCGCAAGGGAAACCTGTAGAGACCCTGTTCATCACGCCCACCATTTTCAACAACCTGCTCTGGAACGCGGTGGTGGAAGACGGAGACGGCTACCTGCTCGCGCAGTACTCCATCTTCGACGAGGTGCCGATTGCGTTTCACCGCGTCGACAAAGGCTGGGACCTGCTCCACAACCTGGACACGGATGAGACGCTCCAAGTGCTGCGGTGGTTCAGTGCGGGCAAGTTCAACGCGGTCCTGCGGCAGGATGGCAGTTTGCAGCTCAACGACCTGCGGTTCGGCACCTTCTCCGGGCGCGGCACGGATGCCGACGACTACATCTTCCGCTTCAAGCTGATTGACCGTGGTCCCGACGAGAGCTACGGCTTCGAGCGTGCCCAAGGCGGCCCGCCCGACCGGAAGGGCGAGGAGATGATGCGCGACTTGTTTCAGCGGGCGGCAGGGCTAAAGCCTGGGGAGCCGTCCTGAGCTCAGACGTTGAACTTGAGCTTGCGCTCGATGGCTTGGATCATCGCGTTGGCGATGTCGATGCCGGTCGCGCGCTCGATGCCTTCCAACCCCGGGGAAGAGTTGACCTCGAGCAGCAGCGGGCCCTTGTTGGAGCGGATGATGTCGACGCCGGCCAC
>CBFHWV010000069.1:5559-10491 GCA_965659565.1 uncultured Flavobacteriales bacterium | reverse complement strand
CTCCTGCTGCTGAGGAAGCTCCCGCTGAGGAGGCTCCTGCTGCTGAGGAAGCTCCCGCTGAGGAGGCTCCTGCTGCTGAGGAAGCTTCCGCTGAGGAGGCTCCCGCTGCTGAGGAGGCTCCCGCTGAGGAGGCTCCCGCTGAGGAGGCTCCCGTTGCTGAGGAGGCTCCCGCCGCTGAGGAGAAGAAGCCCGCTGAGCCTTGGGTAATGCGCGAGTTGGATGTGCCGGGTGACGAGTTCGATTGGAACGAGGACGAGGCCTCCAAAGAGGAGATGGACCCCGAAGAGCGTGCCAAGCTCGAAGACCTTTACGAAGGCAGCCTGAATTTGATTCGGGAGTCTGAAGTCGTGGAAGGCACCGTGGTCAGCATCGGCAAAAAGGAAATCGTGGTCAACATTGGCTACAAGTCGGAAGGCGTCATTGGCGCTTCCGAGTTCCGTTACAACCCAGAACTCCGCGTCGGGGACCAAGTGCCCGTGTTCGTGGAGCAACAAGAGGACCGCAATGGCCAGTTGGTGGTGTCCCACCGCACGGCCCGCATCCACAGCGCTTGGCTCAAGGTCAATGCCGCGCTCGAAAACGACGAGATCATCATGGGTACGGTCAAGTGCCGCACCAAGGGTGGACTCATTGTGGACGTCTTTGGCATCGAGGCCTTCTTGCCAGGCAGCCAGATTGATGTCAAGCCCATCCGCGACTACGACGAGTACGTCGGCAAGCAGATGGAGTTCAAAGTGGTCAAGATCAACCAGGAGTACAAGAACGTCGTGGTTTCCCACAAGGCCCTCATCGAGGCCGAGTTGGAAGAGCAGAAGCGCCAGATCATCTCCGGATTGGAGAAGGGTCAGGTGCTCGAGGGCGTCGTCAAGAACATCACCAGCTATGGTGTGTTCGTCGACCTCGGCGGCGTGGACGGATTGGTGCACATCACCGACCTCAGCTGGGGCCGCGTGAGCCATCCGGAGGAAGTGGTCGAAGTCGACCAGCGCCTCAACGTGGTCATCCTCGACTTTGACGACGATCGCAAGCGCATCGCGCTGGGCATCAAGCAGCTCACGGCTCACCCGTGGGATGCCATGTCTGAGAACGTCAACGTGGGTGACAAGGTCAAAGGAAAGGTTGTGGTCGTGGCCGACTACGGTGCCTTCGTCGAAGTGGCGGAAGGTGTCGAAGGCCTGCTCCACGTCAGCGAGATGAGCTGGAGCCAG
The DNA here is from genome assembly GCA_965659565.1 of uncultured Flavobacteriales bacterium. Lineage (GTDB taxonomy): Bacteria > Bacteroidota > Bacteroidia > Flavobacteriales_D > Sanyastnellaceae > UBA8752. The sequence goes on along the minus strand of CBFHWV010000069.1, from coordinate 9,283 downwards.
CACCTGCGCAGCGCTCAGGAGTTCTTGAAAGTGGGAGACGAAATCGAGACTGTGGTGCTGGGCATCGACCGCGAGGAGCGGAAGATGAGCCTGGGCATGAAGCAACTCGTGCCAGACCCATGGGACAACATCGAGTTCAAGTTCCCCGTGCAGTCCAAGCACTCCGGAAAGGTGCGCAACTTCACCAACTTCGGCTTGTTTGTCGAGATGGAGGAGGGCATCGATGGCCTCGTCCACATCTCCGACCTCAGCTGGGAGAAGAAGATCAAGCACCCGTCAGAGTTCTGCAATGTGGGTGACGAGATCGAAGTGGTGGTGTTGGAGCTCGACAAGGCGAACCGCCGCATGAGCCTCGGCCACAAGCAGCTTCAGGAGAACCCATGGGACACGTTCGAGAGCGTGTTTGAAGTGGGCTCCACGCACAAAGGCACGGTGGTGTCCATCGACGGCAGCAATGTCGGCGTGGCCTTGCCGTACGGTGTGGAAGGTTACTGCCAGGCCAAGCACCTCAAGCGCGAAGACGGCACCGACATCAAGGTGGAGGAGAATGCCGACTTCATCGTGCTCGAGTTCAACCGCAATGCCAAGCGCATCACGGTCAGCCACCTGCGCACGTATGAGGAGCCGCCCGCCAAGAAGCGCGGTGGTACCGACAACCGGAAGCGCCGTGACGACCGCGACCGCGGTTCCAGCCCAGCCACCCAGCGTGCAGTGCGCGAGATGAACGAGCGTCAGGCCAAGACCACGTTCGGAGACCTCGACGTGTTGTCCCAGCTGAAGGAGCAAATGGAGGGAGTTCCGGCCGCTGAACCTGCTGTGGAAGAGCCCAAGGAGGAAAAGAAGCCGGCTGCCAAGAAGAAGTCGACCAAGAAGGCCAAGGCTGAGGAGGCCGCCACTGAAGAGGCTCCGGCCGCTGAGGAGGCAACCACTGAGGAAGCTCCAGCCGCTGAAGAGGCAACCACCGAGGAGGCTCCGGCCGCCGAGGAGGCTGCACAGGAGGAGGCTCCGGCCGACGACGCTTCAGCTGAAGGCGACGACGCTGCAACGGAAGGCGACGACGCTGCAACGGAAGGAGAGGAGGAGAAGTCCTGATTCCCATCCTGACCGACATGAAAAAGGGAGGCCATTTGGTCTCCCTTTTTCGTTCCTGCTTTTTCCGGGTCCCCTACTTTTGCGCTTGCACATGGGTACCGAGCACCTCCTCATCAACCCGCTTCAGTTCCAACTCACCCTGGATCGCCTTGCCCATCAACTGGTCGAAGAGCACGGGGCATTCGAGAACAGCGCCCTGATTGGCATCCAGCCGCGGGGCATTCAGGTGGCGGCCCAATTGCGGGATCGAATCCAAGCCATCCATGGCGGGGTTCCGCCGCGTTGTGGCGATTTGGACATCACCTTTTTCCGAGACGACTTCCGCCGTCAGGAGAAGCCGCTTCAGGCAGCGGAAACCAATTTGGACTTCACGGTCGAGGACCTGCGCATCGTTCTGGTGGACGACGTTTTGTTTACTGGGCGGACCATTCGGGCCGCCATGGATGCTTTGTTGGCCCACGGTCGGCCGGCGACGGTGGAGCTCGCCGTATTGGTGGACCGCCGTTTCCGCAGGGAATTGCCCATTGAGCCCAAGTATGTGGGCCGCAGTGTCGACAGCCTCGACAGCCAACGCGTGAAGGTCGTGTGGGCGGAAGAGGAAGGAGAGAACCGCGTTGAATTGATCAACCCCGACCCCCAAGATGGCTGAATTCTCCTCCCGTCACCTGCTGGGCATCCGCGGACTCCAACGGTCCGACATCGAGGCCGTTTTTCAGAATGCGAGGGAGTTCAAAGCCGTCATCAACCGCCCCATCAAGAAGGTGCCGAGCTTGAGGGACCTGACGGTGGCCAATCTCTTTTTTGAAAACAGCACCCGCACGCGGTTGAGTTTCGAGCTCGCGGAAAAGCGCTTGTCTGCGGATGTGGTCAATTTTTCGGCGGCGTCATCGAGCGTCAAGAAGGGAGAGACCCTGGCTGATACGGTCAACAACATCTTGGCGATGAAGGTGGACATGGTGGTCATGCGCCATCCCCACCCCGGTGCACCGCATTACCTCGCGGAAAAAATCGGCGTCCCCATCATCAATGCCGGAGACGGAACCCACGAGCATCCGACCCAGGCCTTGCTCGACAGCTTCACTTTGACGGAGAAACTCGGCTCGCTCGAGGGCAAGAAGGTCTGCATCTTCGGCGACATCCGCCACAGCCGGGTGGCCCTGTCCAACGTGCTGTGCTTGAAGCTGCTCGGCGCGGAAGTGATGGTGTGTGGTCCATCGACCTTGATTCCGAAGCACTTTGGAAGCTTGGGGGTGAAGGTGGGGCACGACGTGGACGAGGCGTTGGCCTGGTGCGATGTCGCCAATGTCCTGCGCATTCAGCTGGAGCGACAGGGAACTGAGGTGCCGTATTTCCCAAGTTTGGAAGAGTATCACGCCGGGTTTGGCATCACGCAGGAGCGGCTCGACAAGTTGTCACATCGCCCCGTCATTCTTCACCCAGGCCCGATGAACCGGGGGGTGGAGATCGCCAGTGAAGTGGCCGATGGGCTCGATGCCGTCATCCTCGACCAGGTGGAAAACGGCGTCGCGGTGCGAATGGCGGTGCTGTACTTGCTTGCCGGTCGATTGGGTGGGTCCGAGGATTGACCTATTTTCGACGGAATCAAGATTCGCGACATGAAATTCGAAGTCGACAAGCGGGAGAGGGTGGTCGTTGTGACCGCCAAAGTGGAGAAGTTGGATGCGCTGTGCGCTCCTGAACTCAAAGGGGAGCTGGTGCTCGCCAACAAGGAAGGACACCGCAACATGGTCTTGGACCTGAGCGAGACCCGTTACATCGACTCCAGTGGGTTGAGCGCCATCCTGATCGGACACCGCGGTTGCCGGGATGCTCAGGGCACGTTCGTCCTGTGTGGATTGCAGCCTGCCGTGGAGAAGCTGGTGAGCATCAGTCAGCTCGACAGCGTCTTGAAAATCGTTCCTACGGTGCAAGAGGGCATCGATTTCATTTACATGGAGGAAGTCGAGCGCGACCTCTGAACCCACTTGATCATGAGAGCATTTCTGCTTGCCGCTGCCGTGGGGCTGACCGCCATGGCTTCTGCCCAATGTGACCCGATGTCCGTGGATTTCGGAGAAGAAAGCTGGGGCCTGGCCCCGGATGGCGAGACCACCTTCTTCGACACGGCCTACGTGGACGTGGCCTATTTGGACGAAGTCCATCTTCTGGTTCCCTCGTTTGCCATTGACGTGGTGCCCGATACGCCTTTGAATGCGCCCATCGACTCGGTGGTGATCGAAGGGGTGTTGTTGGTCGACACCATTGCCGGCGACACATTGACGTTCGCAGAGGCTGGGTTGGAGTACACCTGCAACAACAACGGGGACTGTGTGGATCCGTGCACCTTCCTTGGCGGAGGTCAATACTGCGCCGCGTTCACGGGTACGCCCGTGGTGGAGGGCAACTATGTCTTGAGCATGGAGGTGTCCGTTTGGGCCACCATTTTCGGATTCCCGTTGGCCACGCCGTTCAGCTTTTCCGGATTCCCGTTCCCCATCATCGGAGACACCACCAATGGCGTGGAAGAATGGGGCGGAGATGTGGTGGCCTATCCAAACCCCGTGCGCCAGCGCGTGACGGTGAAGGGTGCGGCTGGCGCTGCAGCCACCCTGCGCACGCTGGATGGCCGCAC
>CBFHWV010000069.1:4102-5459 GCA_965659565.1 uncultured Flavobacteriales bacterium | reverse complement strand
GTCGATCACATTGCGATTTCGCATTTGCATGGGGACCACTATCTCGGGTTGCCTGGACTGATTTCCACCTTCAACCTGTTGGGCAGAACCCGCGCCCTGCATGTGTACGGTCCGCCAAAGCTGGAACAGGTGTTGGCGCTGCACCAGGAGGTCGGGGAAGGCCGGTTGGACTTTCCGCTTCATTTTCACCCCACGCAGACCGAAACCAAGCAGACTCTGTTTGAGGACAAGACCGTGGTGCTGGAGAGTTTCCCGGTGCGCCATCGCATCCCGACCACGGGATTCATTCTTCGCGAAAAACCCAAGGAGCCCGGCGTCAAGCGAGAATGGGTGCGCCAACACAATTTGGTTCCATCCGAAATTCTGGCGTTGAAACGGGGGGAGGATGTCATTCGACCGGGAGGGGCCACCCTTGCTTTTGCGGAGGCTTGCCACCCCGTTCCTGCTCCGAGAAGCTATGCCTTTGCGGCCGATACGAAGTATTGGACGGCTGTGGCTGAATTCGTCAAAGGCGCCGACCTGCTGTACCATGAGGCCACATTTGATGAGGCGATGAAGGCGAGGGCGGAGAAGACCTTTCACAGCACGGCGACCCAAGCGGCCAAAGTGGCCCGGGACGCGGAGGTCGGCCAACTTGTCATCGGCCATGTGAGTGCGCGGTATGAATCCGTGGAATTGCACTTGAAACAAGCGCGCGAGGTATTTCCGAACGTGGTGGCGGCCTCAGATGGGCAAGTCATCCCTGTGACGTCCCGCTTGTGAAGAATTCGGGAAAGACTGACGAGGCCGAGATGCTGCGAAGCGCTGCTTCCTCTAACTTCGCAATCTGGACTGAGTCTGAATAAGACATGCCACGCATCCTCATCGCCGACAGCAATGCCCTCGTGGCGTGTGGCCTCCAAGCCACTCTGCGTTCACATGGACTGAACGACGTCGTCGGTCAAGCCCGCCATGAAGAAGAGCTGATGGCCCAGATTGAGGCCTTCCAACCAGATTTGGTCATCCTCGATTTTGTGGCGCCCGGATTTTCCGTCGAGACCATCGTCCGATTGAAGGCGATGAAGCGCCTTCGGGTGCTGGCCTTGACCGATGCCCAAAGGGGAGTGACCCTGGTGCATGCGCTGCGCGCGGGCGTGGATGGTTACGTCAAGAAGGACTGCGATCTCCAGGAAATCGTGGAAGCGGTGCGGGAAACGGAATGCGGCCGAAAGTTCTTCTGTAGCCAAATTCTCGAGACCATCCGAAAGGAGGGCATCAACCTGGAAAGTTTGGATGTGGTGGACCCAGACTGCAGCGGGGTCAGCTTGAGCAAACGGGAATTGGAGGTGATTTGTCTGATTGCAGAGGGATTCACCAA
>CBFHWV010000069.1:2326-4059 GCA_965659565.1 uncultured Flavobacteriales bacterium | reverse complement strand
ATCACCCACCGCCGGAACATTCTGAACAAACTGGGCGCGAACAACACCGCGGCCGTCGTTCTCTATGCCGTACAAGCGGGGCTGGTGAGCCCCAACAAGTTCCTCTTCGCTCCGGAGGCTTGATACCCAATGCCGTAGGGGGGCTTTTCGCTCCTTATTTTTGCGCCAGCTCAGGAACCTCAATGACAGGCCCATGATGACGACCACCCTTTTTGACATCCGCCCCGTTCTCCAATCCCGTCGCCCTGATGTGGACATGGCCAACCTCAAATTCGGCAGTGTGTTCTCCGACCACCAGTTCCGAATGGATTTCGAAAATGGTGACTGGCAAACCGGGGTGATTGAGCCTTTTGGTGACATGCTGATGAGCCCTGCGGCGATGTCGCTCCACTACGGCCAAGCGATTTTTGAAGGCATGAAGGCCTTCCGCCAAGAGGACGGCAGCGTGGCCCTGTTTCGCCCAGATGCCAACATTTCCCGCCTCAACGTCAGCGCAGAGCGGATGTGCATGCCGGCAGTGGACGAGGGCCTCTTCCTGGATGCTCTGAGCGAGTTGATTCGATTGGATTCGAGCTGGGTTCCGGATGGAGAAGGGGCCTCCCTCTACATCCGTCCTTTCATGTTCTCGACTGAAGTGCACGTGGGGGTCAAACCCAGTGATGCATACCGGTTCATGATCTTCACGTGCCCAGTGGGTCCGTATTACAAGGGCAGTGTCAAGGTGAAGGTGGAGACCGAGTACACCCGCGCTGCGCCAGGTGGAACGGGTTTTGCGAAAGCGGCAGGAAACTATGCCGCTGCCCTCAAGCCGACCGAACTGGCCAAGGCGCAAGGCTACCAGCAGATCCTGTGGACGGATGCTGTGGAGCACAAGTACATCGAGGAGAGCGGCACCATGAACGCCGTGTTTGTCCTTCAGGGGAAGCTGGTCTCACCTGCATTGGGGGACACGGTGCTGAATGGCGTGACCCGCAACAGCGTTCTAACCCTTGCGCGCCATTTCGGGATGGACGTTGAAGAGCGCAGGGTGTCCGTCGCCGAATTGAAGGCGGGAGCGGAATCCGGTGCTTTGACCGAGGCATTCGGTGTGGGAACGGCGGCCACCATGACCCCCATTGAAGCCATTGGTTTTGCAGGGGGAGATGTGGCTCTCCCGCCAGTGGAGACGTGGACCGTGATGCCGAAGTTGTCCAAGGCCCTCGATGACATCCGCCGCGGTCGTGCGGATGACCCCTTCGGCTGGCGCCACACCCTTTGATTCGAATGCGCGCAATGGGCTGGCTGAATCCATTGGTCTTCGGTCCGGCTGTGATCGGATGGCTCTTGCTGTCGGCACCGCTGTGTGCCCAACAGGCGGGCGTCGACCTCATGGGAAGCCCCATTCCGGGCATCACCGCCCATGGCCATCACGCCATTGGCGTGAATCCCGTGCTGCTCGCCACCGAGCGCCCTTTCACTGAGCCAGTGGCCAGGGAGAACCCGCCCGATTCTTTGTCGCGGCGTGGCCGGCGCCAGTGGCGTCAATCCGAGCGGGTGCGATTTTTCAGTGGCGTGGAAGGCGGTGTGGTGTTGCGCACGCCCGTGCTGGATGGGACGCCATTGGTCCAATGGGCCGGGGCTGACCGGCAATGGACCTTGGCCGAACGCCGTGAATTGGCCCAGCAAATGGGAGAAGCCCCCACATTGGCGGACGCCCAATTGCGTTGGGCGGGATGGTCGCGGCATGGAAGGCG
>CBFHWV010000069.1:0-2228 GCA_965659565.1 uncultured Flavobacteriales bacterium | reverse complement strand
ATCTGCAGCGCCCAGTCCGGGTTTGGCCAGTTATGTGATGTTGGGGCCAGCGTCGAGTGTGTACGACCAGGTTCAGTTGACCGATGGCACCATCGTCGACATCGATGATTTGACGGATGCGCAATTCGAGATGGCGGAGACCGGCATTCGATCGGGTGGAGAGGTGTTGGCGCTGGAGTTGTTGGATGGCAGCCAGTTTGCGGTGCAGCACGTGCGGTCCTACGGTGCAGGTTTTGGCATCAAGCTGATGGACACCCGGGCCTTGACCGTGTCGGCTGGACTGGCGGCGCGGTATTACCGGGGGACGGGGTACTATGAGGTGGATGCCGAGAATCGGACGGCGTTTGCAGCCTTCAACAAGGGCTTCGGCGCAGAGCTTGTCGCCCCCAACGCCACCTTGGGCAGTGCACTGCGCCCTGCTGGATTCGGAGTGGCCGTGGACGCGGCGGCGCGGGTAGAGGTGGCCGATTTGTGGTTCGTTTCTCTGGCTGTGACCGAGGTGGGAAGCATGGACTGGCAGGGGGAGTCGTACCAGCTCAACAACCCGGTGGCCACTTTCGAAGACTGGGCGGCCCAACAGGGCGGCGCATTGGATTTGCTCAATGACGGTTTGTCTCCGTCCTCCTTGTTTCTCGAAGCAACGCCAGAGCGTCGGGTGGTCAATTTGCCAACCCGGGTGCGCCTCGATGGAGGCATGCGGCTTGGGGGACGCGCATTGATTGGATTGGAATTGTCGGCCCCTGTGAGTGACGCGCTCTTGCGGCAACCCACGGAAATCGGGGCGGGGGCGCGGCTGCCGCTCGGACCGTTGTTGACCATGGGGGGCGTTCGTTGGCGTGACACGCAGGGCTGGACCACGCCGGTGGGCCTCATCTGGTGTCCCAAAAAGAGCCAGTCCCAATTCGGGTTGGCCACAGACGACCTCTTCGGATGGCTGGCTCCTGAGCGACGTTGGGGGTGGGGATGGAGCTATACGCGAACCTTGATTCCGGCACGGGGTTTGGAAGGGAGGAAGTGAACCTTTCAATCCCTACGAACATGAACAACATGCGATCTCCTTCATTGACCCTCCTTGCACTGCTTGGAGCGTTCACAGGCATGGCCTCCAGTTGCGATGCTCCGTCCTCTGTTTCACCTTCAGCCCCCACACCCATGAATGATTCCTCCCAAACCCTCGTTTCTCCACCTGCAGGCCGTGAATTTGCCATCCTTGCCGGCGGTTGTTTCTGGTGTACCGAAGCCATCTATGCGGAAATGCAGGGTGTCGATCACGTCGAAAGTGGCTACACCGGAGGGCAAATCAAGAATCCCGGCTACCGCGAAATCTGTACCGGCCGCACCGGGCATGCCGAGGCCGTGCGCATCACGTTTGATCCCAGCGTGGTCAGCTACGGTGAATTGCTCGAGGTGTTCTGGAGAACCCACGACCCCACCACGCTGAACCGCCAGGGTGCAGACGTTGGCACCCAGTACCGTTCTGCCATCTTCCCCCAGTCGGAAGAGCAGGAGCGCTTGGCCCGGGCGTCGATGGCTGCAGCCGAAGAGGCCCAGCTGTGGGACAACCCCATTGTCACGACCATTGAGCCAGCGGCGCCTTTTTATGTTGCGGAGGACTACCACCAAGATTACTTCGCCAACAACCCCGATCAGGGGTACTGCGTGGCGGTGGTCGGCCCCAAGGTCAAGAAGTTCAAGGCACTGTTTGCCGACAAGCTGAAGTCTGCAAACTGAGGCCCATGGCCAAGCCCTGTTAAACAGCAGAAGCGGATTAATCGAATCCGCTTTCTGTCCGTTTGACGGATGAAATACAGCACTATGAAAAGAACTTTTCTCCCTTTGGTGGCTTTGGCAATGGCGACGGTCCTGATGTCCTGCTCGAAGGAGCGCGTCGGCCACAACCTGGATTCACTGTTGCAGACCGAAGAAGTGACCCGCAGCGCGGATGCGGCTGCAGAGGACTTGGCGGATGCCTTGACGTTCCGGTCCGACTCGGACGACGTGTCCCTGCCGGGGTGCGTAGTGGTCACCGACAGTGGCGTGGAGGTGTATCCCCGCACCATCACCTTGGATTTCGGTGACGGGTGCACGGACGCCATGGGCAGGACCCGGTCGGGCATGATGCACATCGCCATATCCCAACCCTGGACAGAAGTCGGAAGCACCCGGGATGTGACTTTCGAAAACTTCACGTTCACGCGCCCGAATCAATCGGGGGCCATTGGCGTCGA
>CBFHWV010000068.1:0-10658 GCA_965659565.1 uncultured Flavobacteriales bacterium | reverse complement strand
AGACATCTACTGTGCGGGCAACGAAGAGACATTTGACTTCTTGGAGGCGGTGCTCGATGAAGTGGTGCGGCTCTTTCCGGGACCGCGGGTTCACATCGGCGGGGATGAAGCGCCCAAGGTGCGCTGGCAGCAGTGCCCGCTCTGCCAGGCCCGCATGAAGGAAGAGGGGCTGGTCAATGAGGAGGAACTCCAGCGTTGGTTCATCGGCCGGATGGGCCGTTACCTGGCAACGAAGGGCAAGACCATCATTGGGTGGGACGAGATCCTCGAAGGCGGTTTGCCGGAGGGTGCGGCGGTTCAGAGTTGGCGTGGCATGGAGGGCGCAGCGGAGGGTGTTCACCTCGGAGCCGAGGTGGTCGTTTCGCCAACCAGCCATTGTTATCTGGATTACCCCTTGCGCAGCACGGATTTGGAAGAAGCGTATGGGTTCAATCCATGGCCGGATTCACTGACCCATGGTCCGGGGCGCATCCTCGGCGGGGAGGGCAACATGTGGACCGAACACACTCCTCAGGACCTCGTGGAGTCCAAGGTCTATCCGCGCCTGACCGCGTTGGCTGAAGTGTACTGGAGCGGTCCTGAGCGCACCTCGAAAGAAGGGGGCTTCTCGGATTTCCTCGGTCGCTTGGATCGGTTCTACCCCCGACTTGCCGCCATGGATGTGGCGTATGGTCTCGAGACGACGCCTTTTGCCGTGGACACCCGCCCGAGCGCGGATGGTGGGTTGGAAGTTGAGGTTCGTGCTGCGGGCCGCGGAGTGAAGGGGCGGGGCAGCTGGACAGAGGACGGCATGGCCGTTGTGTCGGATTCGGCCATCACCGTGCGCGGGAAGGGCGCCATCCACATGGAGGTGGGGCAGCGGGGCAGGTGGACGGGACAAGTCGAGTCCTTTCCGCTTCACGGCCACGATGCGGTCTTCCTGCCCGTCGAATTGGACTACGAATTCAGCCCCTGGTACACCGGAGGAGGGGACGCTGCCCTCGTTGATGGCCGGCTCGGCTCGCACGACTTCCGCGACGGGGCTTGGCAGGCCAAACAGGGGCAGGACATGGTCGCCACTGTGGACCTCGGCTCCACCAGGACCATCTCTGGTCTGGAAACGGCTGTCTATCTCTATCAGGACGCCTGGATTTTCCAGCCGGCATCCATCGTGTGGGAGGGCTCTGCCGACGGCGTCCATTGGTTCGCCTTGGCCCAGCACGGCCCGTCGGCTGCCCTGAAGCGCGACGACCGTCAAATGCGCCTTGAGATTGAAGGTCAGTTGAAAGGCGCGCCACGCGAGGCCCGCTACGTTCGGATGACCGCTGTCAATGCCGGGGCGTGCCCGGACTGGCATGCGGCGGCCGGATCGGACAGCTGGCTCTTTCTCGATGAATTGGCCGTTTTGACGCGCGCTCAACCATGATCTGGGCACTGTTTGCGGCTGGCATGTATGCCGTGGTGGATGTGGGGTGGCGGAGTTTGTTGCCGGGGGCATCCATTTGGCAAGCGTTGCTGTGGCGATCGCTGAGCAGTTCCATCTTGCTCGTTTCAGCGGCATTCCTCTGGGATGGCGCCTTTTGCTTCAGCGGACCGGCCTGTGCTGAAAACGTTCCGCTTCTCTTGATTCCCGTGCTGACCGGTGTTGCGGGCTTGATTTTGTTTTCGCTCGCGTTGCGCATGGCGTCTGCGCAGTTGGTGGTGCCCATTGTCAATTTGACCGGGTTGTGCGTTGGAGTTTGGGAATGGGGATGGTTGAACCGGGTCGCCCCCCCGGGGCCGTGGGGTTGGGGCGCATTGGGGGCCGCCTGTGCAGGATTGCTGCTTTGGATGGTTCCATCGTACCGGGGTCAAGGGGGAGGGCGAGGCACACTTGGTGGTGTTGCACTCTCGTTGGCAGCGGTATTGGTGTGGAGCCGCGGGTATGTGGATTATCCCCTCGCCCTTGAATCGGTCTCTCCCTTGTGGTTGGCAGCCTCGGTGGAAGTGGCCATGCTGATGTTAGGGTTGATCATGGCCGTGGTCTTGCGGCATGGATTGCAGCGTCCGCTTCGCGGAAAGGCACTGTGGATTGGCTTGGGTGTAGCCTTGGCCGTGTGGACCATGACCGTGGCCTATTCTCAGTTGCCTTCGACCGAGGTGGGACTGTTGTCGACGTTGACCCCAGTCCTGGTGGTGCTTCTGTCGCGCATGTGGTTGGGCGAAAGAATCCACGCCAGAGACGCATGGGCCATCCTCTGCCTTTTGGTGGCCAACGCCCTTCATTTCCTCTCCCTGATCCGTTGGGCGTAATCGTGGAGAAGCCGCCCAAGTTCTGGGTACTTCATTTGATTCACGGCCCAGTTTATAATGTCTTGTGCGCGAACTGCATCCCTCGATTGTGGAGGATGGATGCCGACAATGACGCTGTGGAACTGGGCCGATTGGATCAACCGGTCCGAAGCAAATCCGTGGTGAAATCCACGTGAACGGGTCTCCAGCTTGATCGGCTCAGCGGGTTGGATGAGCGCATTGGCCATGAGGAGCATCTGGCGGTAAGGCTCAATGCCTTCCAGACTTGGGATGAATGGATCTTGGGAGTTGAGCCAATTGGACAGCCCTTCAGCGCACCTCGAGATCAGAGACAACAGCGGAGATTGCACCGCGCGGCGGGGACGTTGGCCCAATGCCAAGGCGATGAAGGGAACACACACCCGCTGGAAGAAAGGCGTGTCTCCTCGGTTTTCCTGGTGGCTCAGGCCATCCGAGAGGGCGTCGATGTTGTCCAGAATGCCGTTCTCATTGTCCCGCAACACGTCATCCAACAAACGGAGCCCAATGAGTCGGCCTTGAGGCAAGGGGTGAGTGTCGGGATTGTAGCCCGTTGGCAAGAGGTCCAACCGTTGGCGACTGGAAGTCCAGTTGCCCATGAAGGCTTCTCCAAATGCGAGCAAGCCCTGTCCGAAGATGCGTTCTTCTTCTGTCGAAGACCGGGCCACATAGTCCTCCATTTGCTCACGTCCATAGGACGCCATCCAGTCAAAAGGGGGCGCCAATTCTGTGTAGGCCTTGCGGGTGACTTCCGTTTTGTGGGCTTCACGCCAAACATGTTCGGCTTGTTCGGCGTTTTGCTGAATGCGGATGCCCGCTTTGACCATCGCTCGGATTTGTAAGGGTGAGCCATCTCCGGAGCGGATGTTTTCAAAGGCGTTCAGGAGAATTTGACCCGCGCGTTCTTCCAACGTCAGAGTCGTTGATGGATGCGCGGCGCCGTGAGCGGTGTCAAAATCTTGGAAGGAGAGGTGTCCACAGTGTCGGGCGAAGATGTTGAGGCTGGTGGAGGAGAAGCCTCCCTCATGAGGGACCAGCCCAAAGAACCGTCGGATGGTGCTCAGTCCGAGGCGGTGATGAGGTGCCGCCAAGGTGATGTCTTCCAGAAGTGTTTGACAATCGCGGACATTGGTGACGGCGAATCCACATTGCTTCTGCAATGCATTTTGCAATGCGCGTTGTACGCTGGGATTCACGGTCGGCATGGGGCCAATGAGGTGTGCTTGGCTTGAGGCAGAAAGGTAAAGTGAGAAGCTGTTCGTGTGGCGCGCTCAGCAGCCGTCTCCGGATGGTGGGCGGGTCTTTTTGTCAGCGGGGATGGGGCGGCCTTGGTCATCGATTTCGACACCGTGCTTGAAGCGGGCGTCCCAGTCCAGCGAGCCGTCGGACCGCCAGCGCAATTGCCGGCCATGCAGTTGGCCGGCTTTGTTGTGCATCTGGTCGAGATAGGGTGCGCCGTCGGAAAACCACATGCGTTGGCTCCCGACGTTGTGGCCCAGCGTGTCCATGTGGAAATGGTGGTCGGCCGTGCCATCGATGTAATAACCGACCTGTTCGACAAGCCACCCGTTGTCGAAGCGCTGGAAGCGCCAACGGTGATCGCTGTCGACCAGGATTTGACGGGTCCATCCGGTGTACGCTTTCGCCGTGTCGGTCTGGTGCACGCGCCGCACTTGGTGGCCCCAAACGGGCCGCCCCTCGCGGTTGACGCCGCCATGAGGAGGAAGAACGGCATGCTCTGCATCGGGTGCCACCTGGAACAAGCTGTCGAGCGCAGGCATGGACGGATGTCGTTCTTGAAGCGGGGAGTGCGTCGTACCGGCTGGCGTGCCTTGAATCCAAGGCTGCGCAAACAGTGGCATCGCCGGTACTTGGGCCAGGCAGCAAAGGAAGGCCTGCCAGAGGAGGACGCGCGTCATGGCGCGAAGTTCAGAAATGTCGAGGGCAGGAAAGCAAGAAGGGGTTATCCGCGGTTGTCGATGTGGTAACACAAGCATCACATGGGGGGCGGTTTTCCTTGACATGGCGCGCACAAAACCGCAATTATTTCGCGCCCAGAATCTGAACCCTTTACCATGCGACACACCGCTACCCTTTCCTTCTTTTCCTTCTTCTTCGCTTTGGTCAATGTGGCCCAAGCCCAGTGTGACTGCCCACCCGTGTCCGACCGTCCGATTGTGACCGTGTCTGCGGGAGGTACAGGCACCACCAACTGGACGTGCGACAACACCTACGTGATCGACGGATACGTCTTCGTGCAGGAAGGCCAAGTGCTCACCATCGATGCCGGTACGGTCGTCAAGGGCGCGGCTGGTTCCGGCGCCGACGCTGCGGCCCTCATCGTGTCTCGCGGTGGCCAGATCATGGCCGACGGAACGGCCGATTGCCCCATCATCATGACCTACGAGGCCGACCCACTCGACGGATCTGTGGCCTACGACACCCGCGGACAGTGGGGTGGACTCATCGTCCTCGGAAATGCCACGACCAACTTCGGCGGTGTCGCCCAAGTGGAAGGCATTCCGGCTGACAACGACCAAGCTTCCTATGGTGGCGAGGATGACACCGACAACAGCGGCGTTTTCCGTTATGTTTCCGTGCGCCATGGTGGCGCTGAGCTCGGTGCAGCCAACGAAATCAACGGCATCACGTTTGCTGGTGTGGGCTCCGGCACCATTGTGGAGAACGTGGAGGTCGTGTCCAACTTGGACGACGGCATCGAGTTCTTTGGCGGTGCGGTTTCCGTGAAGAATGCCATTGTGGCGTTCTGCGGTGACGACAGCTTCGACTGGGACCAAGGCTACCACGGCGATGCCAACGAGAACTGGCTCGTCATCCAAGACCAGCCTGGCGCAGTGGGCGACCGCGGCGGTGAGCTCGACGGAGACGACTCCGACGACGGCAACGTGTCTGCTGACGAGATGCCCTTCGCGACGCCGACCGTGGCCGGATGGACCATCGTGGGCGTGGGCGGCAACCAAGGCATGCTCTTCCGCAACGGATCCGGTGGCCATGTTTCCAATGCTGTGATCACCAACGTGTCTGAGGGCATCGAGATCGAGGACAAGGAGAGCCCGGAGGATGCGTTCGACCGCTGGGTCGCGGGTGACCTCACCTTGATGGACATCACCATCGTGGGCGACGCCGGCATCGATTACGACGGTGAGGAAGTGGCCGACGGAGACGAGCAGCTCCAGGCGTACGCCGATTCCAACAACATCGTGGTCAACAACGATTTCGAGGTGGACTACACCTTCGCCTTCAACGCCAGTGGCACCACGGCCAACGACACGCTCAACCTCGAGTGTGGTGCCGGTTCCGGACATGCGTGGGCGCTCGGTTGGACCTTCTGTGACGCCGTGAACCTCTTCGGTGGTCAAGGCACCATCAACAGTGTTGAGGCGTCCACTGCGCAAGCGGTGACACTCTGGCCGAACCCCACCCGTGGCGACCTCCGTGTGGCGGGTCTTGAAGCGGGTGCGACCCTCGAAGTGCGCACCATGACCGGTGCCATCGTGTGGGAAGGCCAGGTCCTCGCTGGAGAGGCGATCGTCCCGACCCGCGGTTGGACTGCGGGTGCCTACATCGTGGTGTGGAACGCCGACGGCGTTACCGGCCGCGAGCGCTTCATCGTCCGCTAAGGCCAAGCCGCGGTTGCGGGGTATCTTCCCGCCATGCCACGACTTCCCTTTGTTTTGCTGCTGATGGCAGCCTTGAACGGGTCCGTTTTCCCCCAGGGAGACGGACCCGTTTTGCGTCGCAGCTTGGCCCGAGACCTGAGCCACAATGGCTGTCGCCATGCCCACGTGCCGGTGGCTGAATTGGCCGCCCTGCGCGGTGCTGTGGCCGACGACAACTTCGACATGACGGCATCGCTGGCCCGCACGGATTCCTTTGATGTGCAGCACTACGGGCTGGAGCTCGATGTGACGTCCGCCGCGCAGCAGCAGGTGACGGGGTCCGCGCACATCACTTTCGAGACACTCGAGCCGGGCGCGTCCAACCTCTGGTTCGACCTGCACGACGGCCTTACGGTGGACTCGCTGACATTGGACGGCATGGGGTGGGGGTTCGCGCAAATCGGAGACAGCGTCTTCGTCGACGCCCCGGACGGAAACTGGCAGGCCGTTGGCCCGCAGGTGGTCGGGCTGCATTACCACGGACAGCCTGGCAAGGACCCCTATTGGGGTGGAATGACCTTGATTGGAGACTACATCTACAGCCTCGGCATCGGTCTGACCACCATTCCACCGAACCACGGCAAGGCGTGGTATCCGTGCTTCGACCAGTTCCGCGAACGGGCAGCTTACACCTATGGCATCACCAGTGCGGGCGGCAAGCGGTTCCACGGACAAGGACAGCTGATCGAGACCGACAGCCTGGGGGGAGACACCATTCGCCGCGTGTTTGACATGCCCCAGCCCATTCCCACCTACCTCAGTGCCATCGCCGTGGCGGATTACGTGGACTTTGACACCACCCACACCGGCGTTTACGGCGAGGTGCCCATTCGCTTGACAGCCAAGCCGTCCAGCCTGCAGCTCATGAAGAACCGGTTCACGGACCTCGGCGTGTGCATCGACGCCATGGAGGATTGGTGGGGCCCCCACGCCTGGGAGCGCGTGGGCTATGTCATCACCACACAGGGCGCCATGGAGCACCCGACCAACATCGCGTACCCTTTGAGCATGCTCCAGCAGAGCAACTTCCAGAACGAGGGGCTGTACGGACACGAGCTCGGTCACCATTGGTGGGGCGACATGGTCTCGCCGCTGCTGCACAACCACATGTGGATCAAGGAGGGGTTTGCGGAGTACTCGAGCCACCTGTTCGAAGAGCTGCTCAGTGGGCGGGAGGCGTTTGTGGAAATGGTCAAGGACAACCACCTGTTTGTCCTCGAGCAGGCCCACATCGACGACGAGGGGTTCTGGGCGTTGTCGCCCATTCCTGATGCCCACATCTACGGGCGGCACAGCTACAACAAGGGCGCTTCCGTGGTCCACAACCTGCGCAATTACCTCGGGGATGACCTGTTCCGCAGTGGGGGCCAAGCGGTGCTGGCCGCCAACTATGGCGGGGCCTTGGACGATGTCGCCTTGGAGGCGGCCTGGGAAGCGGCAACGGGCGTGGACCTCACGCCATGGTTCGACGCCCACATTCGCCAGCCCGGCTTCTCCACGTGGGTGCTCGACAGTGCCATCACGGCCACGCCGGGTGAGGTGCAGGGCTACGTGACCACCTTGCACCTGCAGCAGAAGCTGCGCGAATGCGACAACCACCACGACAACGAGCCTCTCGACGTGACGGTGTGGGACCTCGCCGGTCAGCGGGAGGTGGCCCAGATCGTGGTAGGGGGGCAGTACGCGACGGCCGACATCGTCACGGACCTGCAGCCAGCGATGGTGGCCCTCAATGCGGAAGGCCGCTTGAACCAAGCGCGCATGGACCTTGACTACTGGATTTCGGGGACCAGCTCTTTGCAGAACTTGCCTTGGGTGGACATGCGCATCGGGTGCGATGACATCGGAGAAGGAGACAGTGCTTTGGTGCGGGTGGAGCACCATTGGGCGGCGCCGGACGGTGCGCCTGGCGAGACCCCAGCCGATTTTGCGCCGTACATGGAGGCCATCAGCAGCACGCACTTCTGGTCTGTCGATGGCCTTTGGCCGGAAGAGGGGCTGTTGCTCGACGCCCGCTTCACCTACCGGGGCAGCGATGAACAGGAACTGGACTTTGACCTTTACGGACAGACCGAAGCGGACGCGTTTTTGGCTTGGCGCCCAACCCCGGCCGACCCGTGGGTGGAGTATCCCGACTACGAGATCCAGATGGGCTCGGCGTTCAACGGTGGCGGGGTCTTCAAGGTTTCGCGCTTGCGCCGCGGTCAGTACGCCTTTGCCAATGGCGATGTCTCTGTGGGCATTCCGTCATCGGCTGACCCTGCTGTAGGTTGGACCGGGGTGTACCCGAATCCCGCTTCGGATTTGGTGCGTTTGGATTGGCCGGATCAAGCGAAGACGCTCACCGTTCAAGACGCTGCAGGACGCGACCTGCACAAAATGAAGTCCACCGAACCAGGTTCGGATCAGCTCCATGTCGGCGCTTGGCCTCGGGGCGTGGTGGTGTTGGTCTGGACCGACGCTGAAGGGCAGAATTGCGGACAGTCGCGGTTGGTCTTGGACTGACTCCGCGATCGGCTCCTGCTGAACCGTTCTTTCCGTTCAGGTCAGAACTTGCGCTTCTCTTCGTGGTCCCACAGGCCCCAGAATGCGCCGACACTGCCTTCTGAGCCCACTTTCCAGCCCTCGTCAAAGGCGGAGAAGTAGAACAGCTCAATGCCTTCCGCACGCGTCCATTTCTGGGCGTTGATGAAGTATTGGAGGGCGTTCTCGTAGCCGGGCTCGGCCACGCCGAGGGGGTCGCCTTCGCTCGGCCACCCGGTTTCGGTGATGATGACCTTCTTGTCTCCAGCGGCCTGCTTCGCCTGGAAGTACATCTGCTTCATGTAGAGCAGGGAGTAATCGATGTGGCAGCCTTCCCAGTAAGGGTAGCAGTTGGCCAGGATCACATCGCATGCCTCGGTCAATGCGGGGCGGTCGGCAAACTCATAGTACGCGTCCACGTAACCAACCGGGATGTCCGGCAAGGCATTGCGCACCCGATCGATGCACGCGATGAGGGCGGCTTCCGACATTTCTTCGCGGTACAGCACTTCATTGCCCACGGCAGCAACGTCCACGTAGCCGGCTTGGGCCAGCTCGATGAGGCGCGCCATCTCCTCTTCATTCTTCTCCTCATCCTCACCGATCCAGGCGCCAACGAGGGTCTTGAACCCGTATTCCTTGGCGAGCTGTGGCAACACCTCATTTCCGTCGGTGCAGGAGAAGATGCGGAGCCATTCTGTGTGGGGACGGAGCAGCTCCATCTTGCGCCGGACTTGGGCTTCGGTGAACGCATCGCCGGGCTGCTGGTCCCCCTCGTAAGGGCTGAAGCAGAGGCCGTGCATCTTGTCGTCGAGCAACGCGGCACATTGCTGTTGGAGCGCACCGCGATCGCGTCCCGCAGGGCCGTCTCCCGCGAGCGACAGGATCTTGTCCTCGCGGTAGGACATGTTCATCAATTTCATGGTCAGGCTTTTTCGGCGAGTGCAGCGCGCTTCTGGACGAGCTCCTCCTTGAGCTGGGCTGCGCGCTCCTCGGTGATGTCGTAGTTCCGCATGATCAGCACGGCACCGATGACGCCGGCGATGGGGAGCAAGGAGTAGAATGCCCGCATGCCGGTGACGGCCGACTCGGAGACGTTGGCCGCGTCGAATCCGACAACCGACAGGATGGCGCCGCTCAACAGGGCCGCCACGCCAAAGCCGAGCTTGACCATCCACCAATAGACGGCGCCGAGCACGCCTTCGCGGCGCTGGCCTGTGTTGAGCTCATCGAGGTCGCACACATCCGCCGTCATGCTCATCATGATGGTGAACAGGCTGCCGATGCCAAAAGAGTGGAACGGCAGGGCAAACAGAAACAGGTACGGCTTGCCAGGGATGAAGAGGAACCAGAACAGAACGTAGCCGATGATGGAGATGAATTGCGACACCATGAAGGCCTTCTTCTTGCCCAGTTTCTTGGACATCCATGTCACAATCGGAATCACCAGGAAGGTGGTGATCAGCGCGCCCACCGAGCCGTGCATGGCGGGCCAGGTTCCCGCACTCGCAGGGTCGCTGTTGAACATGTGGTGCACGATGATCAGGAAGGTGAAGGCTGCGATGACGTTGAACGAGTTGAAAATCAAGAATGTCGCGCCTGCGATTTGGCGGAACTGCTTGATGCGGAAGGCCTCAAACGCCGACGAGAAAATCTTGCCCACGCTGCTGAGGACGGCGGCGGCGTTGATGGGGGCAAAGTCGGTCCGGTCCTCGGTGGATTCGGTCTTCAGAAACAATGCCGGAATGATGGCGAACAGGGTGCAGGGAATGGCGACCCAGACGGAAAGGTCCCTTACGCCCTGTCCGGCCCCTTCCGGGAACCAGGAGGGGTCGTAAAGAATGACCCAGAACCACGGAGCGATGACCCACGCCCATTGACCAATGAACTGGGCGACGGCCATGATGTCCGTCCGTTCGTGGAAGTCTTCGCTGATTTCGTAGCCCATGGCCACGTAAGGCACACTGAAAATGGTCAGGCCCAGATAGAAGACGAGCGACCAACTCAGGAAGTAGATGAAATTGTAGGTGACACCGGATTCTTTGTGCAGCTGCCACATGGCGACGTAGGCCAGTCCCATCAGGATGGCGCCGATGAAGACGTACTGCCTGCGCCGTCCCCATTTCGAACGGGTGTTGTCGGAGATGAACCCCATGATGGGGTCGG
>CBFHWV010000067.1:0-10681 GCA_965659565.1 uncultured Flavobacteriales bacterium | reverse complement strand
GAGGGGAAATACAGGCCGATGACGCCCGCCTTGAGCGCGCCCAGGGCGAGCTGAACGAGGCCGCCGATGACCACGGCGAGCAGAAAGGTCTCGTAGGTGGGCAGTGAATTTATGCCGTTCAGGACGATGACAGCGAGACCGGCAGCGGGGCCGGAAACCCCGACATGGCTGCCAGAGATGGGGGCGACGATGATGCCGCCGATGATGCCGGCGATCAGGCCAGCGATGGGCGCCGCACCGGAAGCCAAGGCGATGCCGAGGCACAGGGGAAGGGCGACGAGGAAAACGACGATGGACGCAGGAAGGTCCTGCTTGAGATGGTTGAACATGTGGAGTGGGGTTGGGACAGGGAAGCGGCAGGACGGTCCCACCGCGGGACGGGGGGCTTGTGGCCCAGCGTCAGCCCAATTCCGGAGGTTCCCAGATGCGTGCGGTCACCAGCGCTTGCAGGGCGCCGGGTGGCGCAATGTTGTGGCGGTGCTGCGCCTCGAAGGCGGCGTGGCGGTGGCGCGCGGCGAGCAGGGCCTCGAACTCGGCCTTGCCCTCCTTTTCGGTTTGCGTCTCGCGTTCCTCTTCGGATTCTTCGGACTCTTCGCCTTCGAAATCGACACAACACAAGGCCTGTCCGTCGATGGCTCCGATGCCCTGCGCGACTTCCAACACGGCGCATCCGGCCAACATCAGGCCGAACAACAACAAGGCAGGGAACCGCAACGCGCTCATCGGGGGCAAAGAAACTTCACCCCTCCCTTCCTGTTGACCTCAGGGGCATCAGTTTCACCCCCTTTTGCAAACAGACCCCAACTTCGCACCATGGCCTCCCCCACCTTGCTCCGGCTCGTTCCGGCACACGACGAACCCATCGGCGACCTCCAAACCCGCCGCGCCTTTCCCACGGGCGCTTTGCCCGACCTCAACCCCTTCCTGTTTCTCAACCACCACGGGCCGCAGCAGTATGGCCCCAACAACGCGGGGCTTCCTTTCGGCCCCCACCCCCACAAGGGCTTCGAGACGCTGACCTTCATCGAGGAAGGTCAGCTGGCCCACCGCGATTCCACCGGCGGCGCTCACGTGAGCGGCCCTGGCGGCGTCCAGTGGATGACCGCCGGCAGTGGGATTGTCCACACCGAAGTGTCGCCCGAGGCCTTCAAAAGGGAGGGTGGCCCCTGCCACCTGCTGCAGCTTTGGATGAACCTGCCCGCCGCCCAAAAAGGGGTGGCGCCGAAATACACGAGTGTCGAACCGCAGGGGCTGACCTTGGCGCACGGCGAAGGCTGGCAGCTGCAAGTGATCTCCGGCATCACCGAGGTCGACGGCGCGGCGGTTCAAGGCCCCATCGACTCCCTCACCGGCCTCTTCACTTCCCGCCTGCGCCTCGAGCGCGGGTCTGCGTTCACTCTCCGCGTGCCGCCCGGACGCACCCTGCTCGCCTACCCTGTTTCCGGCGCTGTGCGGTGCGGCGATGCGACCCTCAAGCCCTTTGCCACCCCCGTCTTTGACCGCGATGGCGGCGACCTTCTCCTCGAGGCGCTGGAAGACAGCACGGTCCTGTTGTGCCATGGCGACCCCATTGCCGAGCCCGTTGTGGCATACGGCCCGTTCGTGATGAACACCGAAGCAGAAATCCACACCGCGTTTGCCGAGTACCGGGCCGGGAAATACGGCCACGTGGAGTGAAGCGCTTGGTCAGCGGATGACCGTGATGCTGCCGGTTTGCCGGAAAGGCGGGTCCAATTCAGTGTCCAGGATCAACACATAAGTAAACACCTCGTTGCCGACGAAGTGCGTGCCTCCGGGATACCCTCCAATCCAGCCCTGCTCCGGATCGGTGGTCACAAAGACCAGCTCTCCCCAGCGGTTGAAAATCTGGAGCTGGTAGTCTTCCACTTGGTCCAGTGGGGCAATGGAAGGCAAAAAGAGGTCGTTGACGCCGTCGTTGTCAGGTGTGAAGCCGCTTGGGACATAGACCTGAACGCCTCCGACCACTTCCACCGAACGGCACAGCGTGTCTCCGCAGCCAAAGGCGGACTCCACCTCCAAGCATACGGTGTAGGTCCCGCCGAAGTAAGGTGGGAAGGTGTATTCAAGGTCCGGGAACAGCCCTTCGACTTCTCCGTCCACCGTCCAGGCCTGGCTGGTGATGGGCCCTTCGCTAAGAGATACCAAATCCACCTCGCGGTCCCGGGTGGTCGGGTTTTCTGGAGCCATGACGAAGTCCGCGACGGGCGTCTCCACCCCCACAAGAAGGGCGCTGGCCGATGCCGAACAGGTCAGGTCGGCATCTCCAGCCGTGGCGGTGCAGGTGACGGTCCAGGAATCCGCGGGGACCACCCCACTCCAGGAGGCGCCTGTGCTGTCTTGCCCCTCCCAAGTCCAGACTGTGCTGTACAGGACACCAGCGTAACCACCCACAGTCGCATCGAGGGCCGCTGTGAAGGGCGCACAATCGGTCAAAAAGGTGTCGCTGAGGCTGATCTCGGGCAACGGGTCAATGCGCAAATCGAAGCTGAAGGCATCTTCACAGCCCCCTTCGGAGACCACTTCCAAAACCACGGGATGCGTTCCAATCACCCCCTCTGGTACCGACCACTCCGGACCGGCTTGTGTGCCAAAGGTGGACGTCCATTCGAAGGTCAGCGCACCCGCTCCCGTGGCCGCTTCTTGAAGGATGATGTCTTCACCAACACACCACAGGCTGTCCGAGGCGATGTCCGCGACGGGGACGGCAAACACTTCCACGGACGCGGTGACATTGTCCGAGCAAGTGGCCCCGGTGGCATAGACCTCCTCCAAAGTGAGCCCAATCTGCTGGAGGCCTGGAACGGCTGAAACCGCCGGAGGCAATGCGCTGCTGGCCACGGCCAAATCCGCTCCATTCCACGTCCAGCTCGGGGTTGCCGACCCAGGCGGAACATTGAACATGATGGGAATGGGTATCCCGGCACATGCATCGGGCAAGGTGATGTCTGCTACGGGATTGGGATGAACCTCCACAGTTGCCGACACCTCGTCCGCGCACCCACCGGCTGCCTCACTCGTCAGCATCAGGCCATAGGACCCTGGTGGGAGAATCCCGAGGTCCAATGCTGGACCGGCGAACGTTTGGACACCGGATGCATCCGTGAAGCTCCACGTGTGGTCCAATCCGACTCCCGTTGAAATGGTGCTGTTGGATTGGAATTGCGCCTGTTCCCCTTCACACCACCCGTCCGGAACATCCCAGTCGGCCACAGGCGTCGCAAACACCTCCACCGATGCCTGCGCCACATCCGCGCAGAGGGCCCCAGTCGGGTAGGATTGCTCCAACGTCAACGCGATATTCTGGACGCCTGCGCCCGCGGACACCTCGGCCGGCAGATTCGGCCCAGTGACCAAAATGGGCGTCGCATTCCAAGTCCACGACGCCGTCCCGAATTGTCCCGCAGGATCTGTGGCCGACCATGGCACCAACTCTCCGGCGCACACATCCGCAGCACCAAAGTCCGCCACTGGCACAGGGTGGATGTCCAACGTGGAGGTCAAATTGGCCGAACAGCCGCCCAAGGCGGTCACCGCCATGTCGATTTGGACAACTCCCACAGGCAAGACGCCCAAGCTCACATCATTGCCGGCAATGGTCACCGGTCCGGTGCCGTCATCCACTGTCCATTCCACATCCAATGGCACCCCGGTGACAATGGTGTTGGCGCTGGTGAAGTCCGCTGGTTCTCCCTGGCACAGGCCTGGCACCACATCCCAGGCGGCCACGGGGTTGGCATACACCTCCACCGTTTCAGAATGAACGTCCGAACAGGCGAATCCGGACGGTGACGTCAAGGTCAACACGGCCTCCAACGTCTGGGTCCCGTGGACGTCCGACACCGCGGCATCCACTTGCCCTGCGGCGACGGTCGTCGGCATCGCGTTGGCGGTCCAGTCCACTGAGGATGCCGCGAAATCCGCCGCATTGGCTACGAGAACGTCGATGGCTTGACCCGCACAGACATCCCCAGCCGTGAAATCCGCTTCAGGGGTGGGGTGTACCTCGACCACTTGGGCCAATTGATCGGCGCACCCGCCATCGCCGGTGACGGTCAAGTCCAGAGCGATGGATCCCGGCGCAGGAACCCCCAGGTCGAGATCGGTTCCGGTGAGGCCCGAGGTCACCCCATTGACCGTCCAAGTCCACTCGGTATTGAGCGGGACACCCGAGGCGATGGCGCTGGTGCTGGACAAGTCCAAGGCCGCTCCTTCACAGTACTCCGGGAGCACATCCCAAGATGCCACGGGATTGGCATATACCTCGACCGTCTCGGAGTGGGTGTCCGCGCAGGTCAGGCCCAAAGGCGCCGTGACCGTCAATGCCACCTCCACCGTTTGCGTGCCAAAGCCCGCGGAGATACTGGGGTCCAGCGTGTTGGCGCCAGCCGCGATGGGCCCGCCGTTCCAAGTCCAATCGGCCTGGCCTGTGAATTGGGTCGGCACATCCGCATCCCAAGGAATGGGATTTCCTTCGCACACGGGCTGCATGGTGAACTCGGCTTCTGGTGCGTCCACCACCAGCACGGCCAGCCCCTCTGAAGCACCACAGCTCCCGGGACCGACTGCGTCCAACGTCACCGTGTAGGCCCCTGGCGTCCATGGATTCAAATCGGCGGTGACGCCTGTGACCACTTGTGGTGCACCACCTCCAGTGATCGTCCACGTCGTGGTGAATGGAGCCCCAGAACCCAAGGTGCTGCTGGACTGAAATGCCGGGACCGCGCCTTCACAGTATTCGGGCAACACATCAAAGGCCATGTCGGGAATGGCGTGCACCGTCACGGTCTCCGAATGCACATCGACGCAGGCAAAGCCCGAAGGTGCCACGGAGGTGACCTCAGCCGTGACCGTCGGTGTGCCCCAATTCGAAGAGACCTCCGCCGGGAGCTCCGTCGGCCCTGGCAGAAAGGGTGCACCTGGGGCTCCATCCCACGTCCATTGTGCGGTTCCGCCACCGAGATAGAATTGCGCTACATCCACAGGAGCCCAAGGAATGTCCGCTCCTTCGCACACCTCTTGGAGGGTGAAGTCGGCTTCTGGCGCGTCGTGGACGGTGAGGCTTCCGGCAAGCTCGTCTTGGCATCCGCCCGGCCCTTCGACGGTCATGGTTACGCCGTAAGTGCCAATGCTGGGAATGCCCAAATCCAGCTCGTCCGAAGTCGTCAACACGGGCCCGGCGCCGGCGTTGACGCCCCATGTGGTGGTCAAGGCTGCGCCGGACGACACGGTGTTGCTGCTGCTGAACGCCACGGAGGCCCCTTCGCACACCTCATCCACCACGGACCAAGCGGCCACAGGCTGTCCGAACACTTCTACCGTCTCCGAGGACACGTCCGTGCACACCCAACCCGTCGGGGCCACCAGCGCCAGCTCAACCTGGACATCCTGCAGCCCGAATTGGGCGGACACGGCCAGGTCAAGGTCGCCCGCTGTGGCCGTGATGGGTGCTCCGTTCCACGTCCAAGTTGGCGTGCCATTGAATTCGGCCGGGTTGGAAGCTGTCCAGGCGATGGGCTGCCCTTCACATGCTGGCGCCAAGGTGAAGTCGGCTTCTGGCGCGTCATGGACTTCAACCGCTGCAGTCAGCGGTGCGGAGGGCTGACAACCGCCGGGGCCCGTCACCTCCATCTCTACCGCAAAGACGCCGGGCCCGGTCAATCCGAGGTCCACCATGTTTCCGGCGTAGCCCGACGTCGTCCCCACGGGGTCGGTCACCGACCAGTTGACGGTCAATGGAGCCCCCGTAGAGATGGTGCTGGTGCTGCTCCACACCACCGGGGTCGACTCGCACAGCTCAGGCTGAACATCCCAGGACGCGTCGGGGATGGCGTGCACTACGATGCTCTGCGTGGACACACTCGCACAATTGGTGGTACCGGCATTGAGGTCGAGGTCCAATGTGACGTCCTGGACTCCGGGGGTGTCGGTCAAGTCTGCGGGGAACGTCCCCCCGGTAACCGCCAGCGGCTGGCCATTGAGTTGCCAACTGGGCGTGCCGCCAGGGCCACCTCCCGTGAGGTTCACGGCCACCACGTCCCCGACGCAGGCCTCCGCCGGCAGTGAAAAGGCCGCATCGGGTCCATCGGCCACGGTCAACATGGCGCTGGTGCTGCTGCTGCACCCGCCAGGTCCGGTCGCCACCAGGTCCACCGTGTGGACCCCAACCTCCGGTACCGCCAGCAGGAAATCCACCTCGGTCGAGGTCGCGCTCGATGTGGGGCCCGTGGCCGTCCAACTGTATTGAAGGGCCGCGCCCGTGGACAACACACTTTGGTTCTCAAATGTGCCCGACTCCCCTTCGCAGAGGTCCACCGGCCCTGTGAAATCGGCCACCGGGATGCCATGAACCGTGGTCGTGACGGTCTCCGATGCCGAACAGAGTACACCCGTGGCATGGGTCTCCGTCAAGGACAACGTGATCTCGGGTTGGCCGGGCATGGCAGATACAGCCGCCTCGACCAGCCCCCCCGTGACGGTGATGGGCACCCCTCCTGCCGACGTCCATGTGGCCACCGAAGCCGCGACTGAAGCCGCATCGGCGAGCACCACCGTCAAGGGGGTGCCCTCGCACACCTCATCGAGGGTGAATCCCGCATTGGGCAGCGGGTGGACCTCGACCGCTTCTGTCAAGGAAGCTGGACAGCCTTCTGCGCTGACCACTTCCATGGTGACCACGTAGCTGCCGGTGGCCGTCAGTGCGCCCGGCAAATTGGCCGCCACCGTCACCGCTTGTGCCACCCCGTCGTCCACCGTCCACGTGGTCGTCAGCGGCGAGGCCGAGGCGATCGTGTTGTTGCTCGTGAAGTCCACCGCCGTGCCGTCGCAATAGCCCGCCGCGACATCCCATGCCGCCGTCGGATTCGGCCACACCTCTGCCTGTTGCACATCCGAAGCGGCGCAGGTCACCCCCGTGGCGTACGTCTGGGAGACCGCCACATCCACGTTGACCGTGCCCGCCGCAGCCGACCAGACCGGCGGCAATGCCGTCGCTGAAGGGGCGATGTTCACCCCGCCGATGCTCCACGTCGGCGTACCGTAGCCAAAGGCCACAGGGTCGGTCGCCGCCCAAGGAATCGCGCTGCCCGCACACACGTCCGTCAAGGTGAAGTCCGCCACAGGTTGCGGGTGGACTTCCAAACCGCCGTTGTCCGTGGCTGCGCATGAAGATGGAGACGTGACCGTCAAGCCCACCGTGTAGGAGCCCGTCAGCGGCACTCCGAAGTCCAAGGTTGGCCCGGTCGAGGTGGTCGCCCCCATGCCGTCGTCCACGGACCAAGTGACGTCCAAAGCCAGCCCTTGCGGGTGGCTGCTCATGTCGCTCCACGCCACCGCTGTTCCCTCGCAGACGCCTGCAGCACCATTCCAAGCGGCGATGGGCAAGGCTTCCACATTGAGGAATTCTACGTGGTTGTCCGAACATTGGTCTGCCCCCACCCCACTCGTCACGGTGACCCCGATTTCCTGCTGGCCAAATCCTTGGGTCAGCACCCCATCGAAGTTCCCAGCCACCACGTTCAATGGGGCACCATTCAGGGTCCACTCCACAAACGCGCCGCCACTGGCCGTCGCCGGTTCCGGCACTGTGGACCCTTGACAAACCGTTGCGGGTACACTGAACGTCGCATCCGGAATGGGGTTCACCACCAGTGTTTCATCGGCCATGCCCTCGCAGCCCTCCTGACTGGTGGCCGTCAAGGTCACCGGGTAGCTGCCTTCATTTGGCGCCCCAAAATCGAGGACAGCGCCCGCGGAAGTTTGAGGACCCGCTCCCAAGTCCACACTCCATTGGATTTGAAGCGGCAACCCATCCGGATCCACACTGCTGTCTGTCCATTGGACAGCTGTCCCTGCGCACACTTGAACCGGTCCGGTCAAACCCGCAATGGGTTCGGGATGTACCGTGATTGGCATGCTCGCCGTGACCGTGCAAAACCCAGGGCCGATGAGCGTGCGCGTCAAGGTGAACGTCCCTGGAACCGCGGTCAACGCTGCCGGATACACCCCACCGATGACCGTCAAGGGCACGCCGTCGAGCTCCCAGTCACCAAGATCTCCCGGCGAGCCAATCAAATCCACGGCCACGGGCTGGTCCTGACACACCGAAGCCGGCAGGTTGAAATCGGGGTCCAACAGGGCATTCACTGACGCGGTCAAGGTTGCGGAAGCCGTGCACCCTTGGTCCGTCGTGACGGACTGGGTCAAGGTGTAGGTTCCTGCACCCGTGGGGCTCAAGGTCAATGGGTCGGGGTAATTCGAAGGGCCGAATGTGGCGGATTCCACCGTCCACTCCACCGCAGAAACCGACCCAGGCACAGGCACGACGCTCGCATCGGCCACATTGAACGCCGCGTTCTGACAAATGTCCAGCGCCCCCACATGGTCCACCACTGGGAGCGGATGCACCTCGGCCTGACCAGTAGAACTCGCGGAGCAGGTCAGCCCCAAGGCCGGATACGCCAAATCCAGGTCCAACATGACGTCGACCGTTCCGGCGGTCCCCGTCGGTCCGGAACCGAAATCACC
Organism: uncultured Flavobacteriales bacterium; assembly: GCA_965659565.1. Taxonomy (GTDB): domain Bacteria; phylum Bacteroidota; class Bacteroidia; order Flavobacteriales_D; family Sanyastnellaceae; genus UBA8752. Next base: position 2,137 of record CBFHWV010000067.1, on the reverse strand, counting down.
TCCCAGGTCCGTCAAAGCACTGCCATCGCTGAGGGTCCAAACGGCCGATGCGTCGGCCGATGCATAACCGGCGGCATCGTCCAATACAAAGGCCAGCGGCGCATCCACACAGGCGTCGCTCAGCACAAACCCCGCGTCGGGCAAGGCGGCCACTTCCACTTGTTGAATGGCCTCATCCGAAGTACAACTCAAGCCCTGACCAGGGTAATCCAAGGTCAGCGTCAGGCCAATGTCTTGCACACCGGGTGCCGCAGAGACCTGCGTAGGCAAAGTGCCCCCCACCCCTGGCAATACTGCCCCATTCCAGGTCCATGCTGCCGAGGCACCCGGACTGGCCGTCAAATTGACCACTATGGCCTGCTCGGCACACACCGGATCCAACGCGACAGAACCGCTGGGTTCCTCCAAGACTTCCACCCCACCAGCAATGCTGTCCTGGCAACCATTGGCATCGGTGATGATCAAATCCAAGCCGTAGGTACCCGGTGCCAAACCCGCGGGCCAAGTGAAGGTCTCCGCCACCTCCGAGGACTGGGACACCCCTGCGGATGTGACCTCCCATTCTGCGGTGTATGTCCCTGGAAAGGAAGAACCCGCGCTGCTGATGACCGGGGCATCCCCTTCGCACAACGCCAGTGGAGCATCCCACTGGGGAAGGGGCAAATCGTAGACCTGCACCGAAGTGAGCGGGCCTGCGGATGGGCATTGAACCCCGCCAAGATCCTCGGTCAAGGTCAAACCGACCGTGGCAGTGCCCGGGGCAACGGTGACCCCGATCAGCTCGCTGACCACCCCGGTCGCCACCGTGGTCCCGTTAAAGTCCCACACCGCATTGACGTTTGGCCCCCAAGGGGTGTTGATGGTCACCGGGACGGGGGCTCCAAGGCACGCTGGTGTCAAATCGAAATCCACCACTGGTGCAGGATTCAGGGTGACCGACTCGGTGACCGATGCACTGCAATCCCCATCGGACACCTCGAGCTCCACCTCGTAATCTCCAGCCACCAGCCCAGGGATGGTCAGCAGGGTTCCGGTTCCGTTGGCCACCTCCGTGCCGGCGGTGTCAAAAATGGTCCAGGTCTGGGTCAACGGACTGCCCGACGGCGATGTGGACGTGGATTCCAAGAGCAATCCCGTGGTGGTGCACCCGAGAGGAGGTGCCATGGATGCCACAGGCGGCTCCGAAATGGTGACCGATCCCGACCACGTGAACACGCAATTTCCGGTCGCGGGCGCCGTGGCCGGATCGGTGACCACCAAGTCGTAGGCGTTGACCCCGACGGTTGGGGCAAAGTCAAATGCCGAAGGTGCTGCCCCGATGCTGCCGGCTGCCGATTGCCAATTGTAGGTGGCAAATGGCGAGGGCGTGATGCCTCCAACGGGGGTCGCCACCAGCGTGATGGGCAAGGTCGGGTTGCAATCGTCCACGGCCGCCGCGGTGATGAGGAAATCGGGACCTTCGACCACGGTGACGGTAAGCGTGGTGTCTGCCGTGCAACCAAAGGCATCGGTGGCACTGTACGTGAACGCGTAGGACCCCGCGTCGGGAGGGGAAATCGAAATGCTGTTGCAATCCCCGAATGGATCGAGGCTCGGAAAGCCGTATGCCGCCGCCGGAGACCACGAACTGCTGTCACATCCAGCCCCCACAGTGGCTACAAACTCGATGGGTTCCGGGGTGAACGCGTCATTGAAGTTCAGGGCCCACAAAAAGAGGAACCCATTGTCCCCTCCAATGCCATCGGAGAAAGACAATTCCCACGTCCCGTTGACAGGACATCCCACCAACGCATTCCAATCTCCCTCGACATCGTAGGTATCCTCGGGAATGGGGGTGTTGTTGACGCCACCGAACAAGTCCGCCATGGTGCCCACACCTCCGGTGGGGACCCAGAGGTAGTTGTACCCCACCCCTTCTTCCTCAGGCGCTGCATTGTCATCGACAGGCTCACCGAGCCAAGCCCCGCCACCTGTGGCATTGAGCACGGTCATCGCATTGCCACTCGGACAGGTCAACGTCATGGTCAAGTCGCCGAGAAAACTGTGCTCCAGGTTGACCAACAGGCTCTCAATGTCATCCGGACTGCTCACCACCTGCCCTGTCGGGTAGCCCGAGAAGGTGATGGAGGAGGTGAAA
>CBFHWV010000066.1:0-10685 GCA_965659565.1 uncultured Flavobacteriales bacterium | reverse complement strand
GGTCCGGAAAGCCGGAAAGCGCCTCCACGACCTGGTTCAGCATGCCGAAATCGCGGTCCTTCTTGGCCCGGTGCTTCGCCATCCAGCCGAACACGCTGAGCAAGGCCAACACGGCCACCAGTTGGGTCACCAGCTTCAGGCCCCACTTCGCCTTGCCCTGCCCGCGGAGGAACCGCTTGATGCGCAGCCAGACAATGAAGCCGAGGGCAAACAGGACCAGCCCGCCGATCAGGATGACCAGCAAGGCGCCTACCGTCACGCCGCCACCGGGACCGATGTATGCCAAGCCGCCAAACGTCATGCCTGCACCGTGCGCTGCTCGATGCGCTTCTCGTAGCCCTCGCCCTGGAAGATGCGCTGGACGAAAATGCCGGGCGTGTGGATCTGGTTGGGGTCCAGCTCACCCACCGGGACGAGCTCTTCGACCTCGGCAATGGTGATCCGGCCCGCCATCGCCATCGGCGGATTGAAGTTCTTGGCCGTGGCCTTGAAAATGAGGTTGCCTGCCGTGTCTCCCTTCCAGGCCTTCACAATGGCAAAGTCAGCCGTGAGGGCCGTCTCGAGGATGTGGGGCTTGCCGTTGAACTCCCGCACTTCCTTGCCCTCGGCCACTTCCGTTCCGTAGCCGGCCGGCGTAAAAAAGGCCGGGATGCCGGCGCCCCCCGCCCGGCAACGCTCGGCGAGCGACCCTTGCGGAATCAAGTCCACCTCGAGCTCGCCCGACAGCATCTGGCGTTCGAATTCGTCGTTTTCGCCCACATAGCTGGAGATCATTTTGCGGATCTGCTTGCCTTGGAGGAGCAAGCCGAGCCCGAAGTCGTCGACGCCAGCATTGTTGGAAATGCAGGTCAAATCGGTCACACCGAGGCGGACCAATTCCGCAATGCTGCACTCGGGGATGCCGCACAGGCCAAATCCGCCCAACATCAAGGTCATCCCACTTTCAATTCCCGCGCACGCTTCGCGCGCATCCTGGACCGTCTTGTTCAGTGCCATGTCGTCATTCGAATAGGTCGTCGTCGTCCACATCTCCCCCTCCGCGGAAGTCGAGGCTGCGCGTCGCGAGCACCTCCTTGCACGGCAACGCCTGTGAGGCGCCCTCGGGAGGCCGGAAATCCTCAGCGGTCAAGCCGACGTTCGGGTCGGCGAGCGCGTCCTTCATGTAGAATCCGAAAATCGGGAGCGCCGTATTGGCGCCCTGTCCTTTGGTGGTGGTCGAAAACCGGACTGCCGGGTCCGAAGCGCCAACCCAGACGCCAGTCACCAATTCGGGGGTCAGTCCGATGAACCAGCCGTCGGCGTTGGACTGGGTGGTGCCCGTCTTGCCCGCCATGGGGATTTTGAGGCCGTCATACTCGCGATGGTCGAGGTCCATGCGCAATCGAATGCCCGTGCCCTTGGTTCCGAGTTCGGCGTTGTATGCCCCATCTACCACGCCTTTCATCATTTCGAGCACACGGTACGCTGTGGCAGCATCCAAGCCCTGCTGGATCTCTGGGCGCGGTTCGTAGATGGTGTTGCCCCGTTTGTCTTCGATGCGGCGGATGATGCGCGGGGCATGCCACACGCCTCCGCCGGCAAACGTGGCATTGGCACTGGTCACCTCCTGCAACGACAGCTCAGCCACCCCCAGCGCAATGGAGGGCACGGCAGGAATGTCGCTGCGAATGCCCATGGCATGTGCCAATTCCACCACGCGCTCCACACCGTAGTCCTTGATGAGCTTCGCCGTCACTGTGTTCATGGAGTTGGCCAGGGCGTACTCGAGCGTCACCATTTCTCCGTAGGCGAGGTCACTGTTCTCCGGGCACCAAGGGTCTTGGCCATCCGGCATGTCAATGCACGTCTTCTGGTTCGGCAATTCGGTGCAGGGGTCGAGCCCGAGGCGAATGGCGGTGGCGTAGACAAAGGGCTTGAAGGTGGAGCCCACCTGTCGGCGGGATTGAATGACATTGTCGAATTGGGACCATTGGTAGTCCAAATCGCCCACCCAGGCGCGCACCTCGCCATTGCTTGGGTCCAAGCTCATCAAGCCCGCGTGCAACAAGGTCTTTTGATGGCGGATGCTGTCCAACGGCGACATGACCGTGTCCACCCAACCCTGAAGGCCCATGACCCGCGTCGCGACCGGCTCCTCAAATTGGGCATCCAACTGCCGACGAGAGATCACCGGCCAAGCATGGCCACACCCCCCTTTCCCGGGCCGGCACACGTGGACCCGCTGCCCGGCACTGTCTTGTTCGGCGATGTAGAATCCAGGGCGCTCACACTCCGGACACTCCTTGCCCATGGCCAGGCGGTAGCGGCGGCTTTGCTCGACCGCGCGCTTGAGGATGTTCTTCTGCTCCTTGTCCTCGATGTCCGGGCTGAATGGCCAGCCCTGGCCCGTGGTTCGCTTCAAATCCCTCCAGAAATCGGCCTGCAACTCCCCACGGATGTGCCGGTTCGCGGCCGCTTCTGCATACCGCTGCAGCCGGCTGTCAATCGTGGTGTGAATGACCAGCCCATCTCGGTACAGGTCGTAGGGGGCGCCATCGGCCTTGGCAATCAACAATTGACCCGCGTCGTCCTTGGCATCGAGGAGCCCTTTCACTTCGGCACGCAACCGCTCACGAAAATGCGGCGCCGGTCCCTCATCATGGCTGACGCGCTGGTAACTCAGGCCAAGCGGCAAAGCGTTGAGGCTGTCTCGCCACGCCTCGGGCACCACACCGTACTTGATCATCTGCGCCACCACGGTTCCGCGGCGCTCGCGCACCAACTCCGGACGGCGCAGCGGATTGTACAGGGCACTGTTTTTCAGCATGCCCACCAGCATGGCCGATTCGTGCAATTCCAAGCGAGAGACCGACTTGCCGAAATAAACCTGCGCTGCACTGCGAATGCCCACCGCCTGGTTCAGAAAGTCATAACGATTGAGGTACAAGGCGAGGATCTCGTCCTTGGTGTACTGTCGCTCCAACCGTGTGGCGATGATCCACTCCTTGGGTTTCTGCAGCACCGCCCGTTCCAAGAATCCGGTCCGGTCATAGCGCTCGGTGAACAGCTGCTTGGCCAGCTGCTGCGTGACCGTGCTGCCCCCGCCTTTTTTGCCCAGGTAAGCAATGGCGCGGGCCAAGCCCCGAAAATCCACGCCCGTGTGCTCCCGAAACCGCACGTCCTCTGTGCAAATGAGGGCCTGCACCAGGTTGGAGGGCAAATCGGCGTAGCGCACGTCGGCGCGGTTTTCCCGATAAAAGCTCCCCAACTGTGCTCCATCGACCGCGTAAATGCGCGTGGCCAAGTTGGTCTTGGGGTTGGCCAGCGTCTGCGTGTCCGGCAGGTCCGAGCCCGAGGCAATGGCCAGCAAAGCGGCAATGCCGAGGACCGGCGAGAGCAGGGCGAGCCACAACAGCAGAGAGGGGCCAATGAACCGGTCCTTGGCGCGCTTTTCCGCCGCTTTCTTTCCCTTGCTCGAACGTGGGGTCTGGGTGGCCATGGAGGTGAAACGTGCGAAAACCGAGATTCCGCGCCGGCAAGATGCGTCCAAAGGGCGGAAAAGGCGTTAAAAATGAACCCCGACCCAACGGAGATGTAGCTTTGCCACCCGCGCCATGGAAATCCTCGTCAAAGCCGGCCAGTTCCTCCTGAGCCTCTCCTTCCTCATCGTGCTCCACGAGTTGGGCCACTTCATCCCGGCGCGCCTGTTCAAGACGAGGGTCGAGAAGTTCTTCCTCTTCTTCGACATCAAAGGGGCCCTGTGGCAGAAAAAAATCGGCGACACCACCTACGGCATCGGCTGGCTTCCGCTCGGCGGATATGTCAAGATCGCCGGCATGATCGATGAGAGCATGGACAAGGAGCAGATGGCCAAACCTGCTCAGCCGTGGGAGTTCCGTTCCAAGCCGGCCTGGCAGCGCATCATCATCATGTTGGGCGGCGTCACGGTCAACCTCATCCTCGGCGTCCTCATCTACGCGGGCGTGTTCTTGGTCTGGGGGGAGCGGGATTTGCGCATGGACAACCTTCCCTACGGGCTTTCTTTCGCCACTCCGCTCGAAGAAGCGGGCTTTGAAGATGGGGACGTCGTCCTGTCTTTGGGAGGAAAATCCGTCCAAGAAACCGCGGACTTCCAGCGCCTGGTGTTCGGGGGGCAAGTGACGTCTGCGGAGGTGGTTCGCGGTGGACAGACGGCCACCCTGGACTTCCCTGTGGAGTTGGGGCAAGTCCTGGTGGACCGCAAAGACGAGATCCCGGAAGGTGCCGCCCCGTTCAGCGTCAACTTCCCCACCGTCATCGACCGCGTCATGGCGGGGTCTGCCGCAGAGCGCGCCGGACTCCAAACAGGCGACCAGATCCTGGCAGTGCAAGGGGCACCCACCCCCTACTTCAGTGACCTTACCACTGCACTCGGTCAACACGCCGGGGAAACCGTCACCCTCACGGTCGACCGGACAACGGCCAATTCTCCCACTGAAAACCCCGAATTCGATCGGCCCCGGCCGCTAACTGACGACAGCGCCCTCTCTCTTGCCGTGGACGTGGGCGACGATGGAAAAATCGGGTTCTACCCCCGGGAATTCCAGGACCTCGATGGGTTCACCTTTTCGGAGCGCGCATTCGGCCCTGTGGCCGCCCTGCAAGCTGGCGCCGGCAAAACATGGACCACGTTGAGCAACTACGTCTCCTCCCTGCGCTTCCTGTTCCGACCCGGTGGCACACAGCAGCTGGGGGGCTTCATCACCCTCGGCAGCATTTTCAGCCCTGTTTGGAATTGGCGCAGCTTCTGGAACATCACCGCGTTGCTGTCCATCATCCTCGCTTTCATGAACCTGCTGCCCATCCCTGCGCTCGACGGAGGACATGTCATGTTCTTGCTCTACGAGATGATCACTGGGCGCAAACCCAGCGAGAAAGTCATGGAATACGGGCAACTGATTGGATTGCTTTTCGTCGGTTCTTTGATGTTGCTGGCCAACGGCAATGACCTGTGGAAGTGGTTCACAGGCCGAATCTGACCTTTTCATCCCCAACAACATGGCCATTCTGGACCTCGACCACCTGAAGCGCATCGTGGGCGATGACCCTGCCTTTCTCCGCCAAGTCTTGCAAGTCTTCATCCGCAATGCGCCGGTGGACATGCAGTCTTTGGCCGAAGCCAGTGACGCTGGAGACCACGAGCAAGTGGCTTTTTTTGCCCACAAGCTGAAAAGCGCCTGTGGCGCCATCGGCTTCAACTCCGCGTATGAAGACTTCAAGGAGCTGGAGGCCATGGCCAAGGAGCTTCAAGACGTGAAGGCCATCCAAGACAAGGCGAACAACCTCAGCCAACAATGCCTCGGGTGCATGGTGGACATCGAGGACATCATGAACGGCCTGTGATCACCGCACTGTTCGGGTGAACCGGTCCCCAGACCAGGCCCGCACCCACCCTTCCAACTCGGCCTCGAGCAAAGCACAACGCGTGGTATTGCGGTCCCAATCCATGGCCGCTGCCACTTCGTCAAAAGGCCGCGCGACGTAGGGGTCCAGCGCCTCCAATACCGGGACCTCCAGAATCTTGTCTTGCGCCTTTTCGTCCGGTCTGTCAGCCCACCGCATCGCCCGCGGAAGGTCTTCTGGCTGGTGCAACAATTCAGCCACTTGTTCCTGAACCAGGCGCGCATTGCCTTTCATCCCCTGCGAGCACCACGATGGGGCCAAGGCAAACACCTGTCGGTCGTAGTCCTGCCCGAGGCGTGCGGTGATCAGGCTTCCTCCCGGGTCATTGGATTCGACGACCACGATGCACTGCGACAGCCCGGCGATGATGCGATTGCGCGCAGGAAAGGTGTACTTGGAAGGCGGCGTGCCCCAGCGGTACTCCGACACCCAACACCCCCCTGCGTCCAGAATTCGGTCCGCCAAGACCGCATTGGACCTTGGATGAACCGCATGCAGGCCGTGGGCCAGACAGGCCACGGTGGGAATCCCCCGTTGCAGGGCAGCGCGGTGGGCGGCGGCATCGATGCCGTCCGCCATGCCACTGACCAGCGTCCAGTCCAAGCCGGACATGCCCCCCAGCAAACCGTCGACTGCAGACATGCCCAATGACGAGGCTTTTCGGGTGCCCACGACAGACACCATTCGCGGACCACTCAACACCTCCACTGGGCCGCGCACAAAGAGAATCCACGGTGCATCCGGAACCTGATCGAGTCCAAACGGATACCCCGCATGTCCCCGCACCAGCGCACGAATGCCCTGTGCCCGCATTCGGTCCAATTGCCTGCACGCCCGGTCTCGGGCTGCAGCGAGCAAGCCGCGCTCCACACCCGACAACCACGCCGACAACCCCACTTGCCGAACCACCCGAAGCGTCCCTTTGCGGTTGAACCGCGGCAATTGCGCCGCTGTCAGCCAATCGAGCAACCAGTCTTCGGCCGCTTGTTCAGTCCCCAACATGGCTGCAACATGGTCCTTTCCATGGCGCATTCTGCACCAGGTTCACAGACGTCGGCCTGCGGTTTACATTCGAAGCGATGAAGCGCCCATCCCCTCTTCTGTTGCTCAGCTGGCTCATGTGCAGCCTGTTTTCTGTCCTGACCGCCAGCGCTCAGCAAACGGCTTCCTTGACCGGCGTCGTTCGGGACGCGTTGGACAACACCCCCCTTCCTGGCGCAGCCGTCTTCGCCAATGGCCAAGGCGTCCTGACCGACCTCGACGGCCGCTTCTCGCTGTCCGCCGATGGTCCTGTGGCCCTCCGGGTGCGCTATGTGGGCTATGTCGAATGGACCTCGGACCTCGATGCCTGGACCGGAGCGCGCACCTTGGACATTGCACTCGCCCCGGATGTGGCCAGCATCGGCACCGCTGTCGTGTCTGCCGGCCGATACGAACAAGACTTGGGCGAAGTCAGTGTGTCCATCGACGTGCTGCCGCCAGAGCTGGTGAACCAAGGGGCGCCCACCAGCGCGGACCAGAGCCTGTCCCGCACCCCTGGGGTCACCATTGTGGACAGTGAACCACAGATTCGAGGCGGCAGCGGCTACAGTTTCGGTGCGGGCTCCCGCGTGGCCGTCCTGCTCGACGGGCTGCCGGTGCTCAGCGGAGACGCCGGCCGGCCCACGTGGGGATTCCTCCCTTTGGAGAACCTCGAACAGGTCGAAGTCGTCAAGGGCGCCAGCAGCGTGCTCTACGGCTCCTCCGCACTCAGTGGCGTCATCCAGTTCCGCACGGCCTTTCCCGACCCGGAGCCCTTCACCCGGATTTCCGTCCAACACGGCGTCCACAGCGACCCGGGCGATGGCCGGAAGTACTGGAACCGCCCCCTGATGCAAACCAGCACGTCCTGGCTGCACACCCGCCGCCTCGCCAACGGAGACGGCATCAGTTTTGGGGGGCAATGGCTGGGCAGCGACGGCTACAAAGGGCCGCAAATCGATGCCGCCACAGGCCAGGCCCACGACCGTCCCTACAACCCCTTCACCGTCGACCACTTCGATGCCGAGCGCCAGTGGCGCGTCAACGGAGCATGGCAACACTCCCCCAAAAATGGCGGGTGGGGATACGGACTTCGCGCCAACGCCATCAGCGGCGAAAGCGTCGGTACGTTGCTCTGGCTGGATGCTGACACCGGCTTCTATGCCGCCACGCCCGGTGCGGACACACGCACCATCCAACGCATGGTCACCGTGGACCCCCACTTCGAGCGGTCTGTCGGCCCCTGGAACCACCGCATCCAAGGCCGGTTCCTCCGCTTGATCAATGACAACGACAACGACCAGGGCAACGCCTCGAGCACCTGGCAGGGCGAGGCCCGTTCGCAATACCGGGGGGAGCTCTGGAACGCAACAGGCGGCATCTACGCCCAGCGCACCCGCAGCATTGCCGAGCTCTACGCAGCTGGAACAGGCGATTCCATCCACGATGCCCTCAACGTGGCCGGCTACCTGCAGGTCGAAGTCCAGCCGCACGAACGCCTTCACCTGACCGCCGGAACGCGGTTCGAGCAATTCACCCTCGACAGCGTGTCGCTCGGCCGCCCTGTCTTCCGCACCGGATTGAACTACCGTTTCGGACAGGCCAGCTACCTCCGGGCCAGCGTAGGACAGGGCTTCCGGTTCCCGAGCATCGCCGAAAAATTCATCCTGACCACCGTGGGCGGCATCAACGTCTTCCCCTCACTCGACATTCAACCCGAATCCTCCACCAACATGGAGGTGGGCCTCAAGCAAGGCTTCCGATTCGGCAGTGAAGGCCAGTGGAAAGGCTTTGTCGACGTGGCGGTCTTCCAGCAAGACTTCGAGGACTTCATCGAGTACACCTTTGGCGTTTGGGGCAACACCGGAAATGGGTTGAATGACCTCGGTTTCCGCAGCATCAACACCGGCAAAGCCCGTGTCTCCGGGCTGGAGTGGAGTACCATGGGCCAAGGCGACTTCGGTGCTTGGAAGGTTCAATGGCTGGTCGGACAGACCTTTTTGAATCCCGTGAGCCTGACCCCGGACTCCGTGTATGCCGAATTCCCCAGCACAGCCGGCGGTGTGAGCTACGCCTCCACCAGTTCCGATACCACGGACCACGTGCTGAAATACCGGATTCGGAACACCTTCCGCGCCAACCTCAGCCTCCAGCACGAAACCGGGTGGACCATCGGATGGAACGCCGCGCGCAACACCTCCATTCAGAACATCGACAAAGCCTTCCTCGACATCGAAGAATTGGGCCTGCTCCAATACGGCCTCATCGACTGGCTGGGCGGTCGCCCGGATGCCCAATGGCTGCACGACGTCCAAGTCGGGCGGAAATTCAACCCCCAGCACCACGTTGAGCTCATCGTTCGCAATGCGGCCAATGTGAGCTACGCATTGCGCCCACTCGCCGCGGAGGCCAACCGATTGTGGATGGTGCGCTACACCTTCACGCCGTGAACATCACCGCCATCATTCCCGCCCGCATGGGCGCCAGTCGGTTGCCTGGAAAGCCCCTCGCCGACATTGGGGGTACCCCGATGGTCGTGCACACGTGGCGGGCCGCCACCCGACACCCCGACCTCGATCGCGCCGTGGTGGCCACGGACCACGCCGACATTGCCCTAGCCGTTGAAGCGGCCGGCGGAGAAGCCGTCCTGACCGGAGAACACCCTTCCGGCACAGACCGCTGTGCTGAAGCATGCCGACTGCTCCACCTCCAGGGTCCAGACCATGCCATTCTCAATCTGCAAGGCGATGAACCCTTCCCTGAAGCGGGCCACCTGAGCGCCGTTTGTGCGGCTTTGCGCAGTGGCCGAGGCGACATCGTCACCGCCATGCGGCCGGCATTGGACGCGGAAGCTCACCAGCCCGAGCGGGTCAAAGTGGCCGCAGGGGCCCACGGTCGGGCGCTGTACTTCTCCCGGTCTGCCATTCCGCACGGTGGCCCCCACCACATCCACCTCGGGATTTACGCTTTTGCCCCGGGCGTACTGCAACGCTGTGCGGCATTGCCTCCGGGCCGCCTCGAGCAGATCGAACGGCTCGAACAACTGCGCTGGCTTGAAGCGGGCATGCACCTGCATGTGGCCACCGTCAGCGCGGCGCATGGTCCGGGTTCAATCGATACCGAGGCCGACCTCGAACGCATGCGGCGCTGGTGGAAACAGCATCAGCAGGGGTGAATTCTCACAGGCCCTTCACTTGAGAAGTCGGAATCCCACTATTTTGCCGGTTCAATGCGACCCACATCCGGTTCCCATTTCCTGATCAACGCCCTGCCGCTGCTGCTGCACGACCACGACTGCCTCGTCATTCCGGGGCTGGGTGGTTTCCTTGCACACCCGGTGGCCGCGCGATTTGATGCGGACAAGGGCGAATGGATTCCGCCAGGGCGCGACGTGGTCTTCAATCCGAAACTGACGGTTCGAGATGGCCTGATGGAGCAGGAAATTCGCCGCGCCACCGGGTGCTCAACGGAGGCCGCTGGCAGCCTGATTGACCGCGAAGTGGAGACCATTCAAGCCGCGCTTTCCAGTGGGGAGCACGTGGACTTTCCAGGACTGGGGCGGCTGTTCCAACAACAGGATGGCCAGGCGGGCTTTGCCGCGGAGCCACGGCTCGGAGAGCGCTATGCGCCACCTGGACTGGGCCGCATCCCCTGGCTGGACCGATGGGCAGAACCCGAAGTGGCCCCCCCAACCGAGTCGGAACGCCCCACTGCAGAAAAGGAGCCCGTCGCCATTGGGCCCCAGCAGACGACGGAGGCAACGGAAGAAGCTGCGCCAATCCCCCACCGTTGGAAAACGCCCCTGCGCGTCGCCGCTGTCCTGGCCCTGCCACTGATGGTGGCCGGATCCATGTTGTGGGGCACGACAGGAACCACCAGCTTCAACCTGTTCCACACAGGGTCGGGCCTGCCCTCTGAATTTGCACCGCGCATCGAAGGAGAGGACATCCGCTTCCTGGAACTGGAAGAAGTGCCCCTCTCCTTCGTCCGTGACGGCGTTCCGGACATCGTCCCGGCCACCGAGGCCACCATGCCGGTGCCCCAGCCGCAAGCCATCTCTTCCGGGTGCACCCACCATGTGATCGCGGGCACCTTCTCCGAAGCGGCAAGGGCCGCGGAACTCGCCCGCCGTTTCCAGGCATTGGGATACGCCAGTGCCCTCCTTCCGGGCCCCAACGGCATGCAACGCGTCACCGCAGGATGCTTTGACAACGCCGCCGATGCCCAACAATTCCGATTTTCCT
>CBFHWV010000065.1:0-10862 GCA_965659565.1 uncultured Flavobacteriales bacterium | reverse complement strand
GGCCTCGGCCTGTCCAACCGGTTCAGTGTGGAGGCGGTCAAGGAGCTCTACGACGGCATACGCCTGGCCTGCACCCGCTACGGAGTGGACCTCGTCGGCGGCGACACCACCAGCTCGCGGTCGGGCCTGACCCTGGCCGTGACCGCCATCGGCGATGCCCCCGAGGGCCGCATCGTGCTGCGCGGCGGCGCCCAGGATGGGCACCTGCTTGTCGTCAGCGGCGAGCTGGGCAGTGCCTACATGGGGCTGCAAATCCTCGAGCGCGAGAAACTCGTCTTCAAGGAGGCACCCGGGGCCCAACCCGACCTGACCGGCCACGAAGAGCTGCTCGAGCGACAGCTCAAGCCCGAGGCCCGCAAGGATGTGGTGGACGAACTCGCCAAGCTCGAGATCGTGCCGTCCGCCATGATCGACATCTCCGACGGCCTGGCGTCCGAAGCCCTCCACATCGCCGCACAGAGCGGGTGTGGGGTCAAGATTTACGAGGACAAGATTCCCATGTCCGAGAAGATGTACGAGACCGCCCGGGAGTTCAACCTGGATCCCACCCTCTGCGCCCTCAGTGGCGGCGAGGACTACGAGCTCCTCTTCACCGTGCCGCAGGACCGGTTTGAGGACATCCGGAACCACCCGATGTTCTCCATCATCGGCCACATGACGGCCGATGCGGCCGAGCGCACACTGGTCACCCGAAATGGCATGGAAACCGAGCTGCTTGCCCAAGGTTGGGACGGGCTTCAAAGCGATTCCTGACCCTGCGCCTGCAGGCCGCGCACTTTCACGTTCGTTATTTAGACCCGGTCCACTTAGCGTGGTTACCTTTGCGCGCCATCCCCTGAAAGGGGGATTTTGCCCAGCCACGTATTCCGCATGATCACTGTTCACGAGAATGCCCGAGACCAAGTTCGTCGCCTGATGGCCGAGGATGGCTGCCCCGAAGGCAGCTTTGTTCGGGTCGGCGTCAAAGGCGGCGGTTGCAGCGGCCTGATGTATGAGCTGACCTTCGACCATGAAGAGCAGGAAGGCGACCAGCGTTTCGAGGACAACGGCGTCACTGTGGTCGTTGACCGCAAGAGCTTTCTCTACCTCGTCGGCACCGAGCTTCAATACTCTGGAGGGCTCAACGGAAAAGGGTTTGTCTTTCACAATCCCAACGCCAATCGAACCTGTGGCTGCGGAGAGAGTTTCTCCATCTGAACCCTGGCGTCACCATGAGCAACGCAGCAGAAGAGAATCCCCTGTTGGACGAATTCACCCGGAAGGAGTACGAATTCGGTTTCACCACGGACATTGAGGCCGACAAGGCGCCTCCGGGGTTGAACGAGGACATCATTCGCTTCATCAGCGCCAAGAAGAACGAGCCCGATTGGATGCTCGAATGGCGGCTCGAGGCCTTCCGCGTCTGGCAACAGATGGAGGAGCCAGAGTGGGCCCACGTCGAGTATGAGAAGCCCGACTACCAGGCCATCAGCTACTACAGTGCGCCCAAGTCCAAGGCCCCGCTCGGCTCCCTCGATGAGGTCGACCCCGAACTCCGGGCCACCATGGACAAACTGGGCATCTCCATGGAGGAACAAAAGCGCCTGTCCGGCGTCGCGGTAGACTTCGTGATGGACAGCGTCTCCGTGGCCACGTCCTTCAAGGACAAGCTGGCCGAATTGGGCATCATCTTCTGCTCCATGAGCGAGGCCATCCAGGAGCACCCCGAGCTCGTCCGACAGCACCTCGGCACGGTCATCCCGGTCAAGGACAACTTCTTCAGTGCCTTGAACTCCGCCGTCTTCACCGATGGCTCCTTCTGCTACATCCCAAAGGGCGTGAAGTGCCCGATGGAACTGTCCACGTACTTCCGCATCAACGAAGCCGGAACCGGACAGTTCGAGCGGACCCTCTTGGTCGCAGAAGAGGGCAGCTACGTCAGCTACCTGGAAGGCTGCACCGCCCCCCAACGCGATGAGAACCAGCTTCACGCCGCCTGCGTCGAACTCATCGCCAAGGACGACGCCGAGATCAAGTACAGCACCGTCCAGAACTGGTATCCTGGCGATGCCGAGGGCAAGGGTGGCGTCTTCAACTTCGTGACCAAACGCGGCATCTGCGAAACCCGCGCAAAGATCAGCTGGACCCAGGTCGAAACCGGGTCCGCCGTCACTTGGAAGTACCCGAGCTGCATCCTCAAAGGCGATGGCAGTGTCGGCGAATTCTATTCCGTCGCCGTGACCAACAACGCCCAGCAGGCCGACACTGGCACCAAGATGATTCACCTCGGGGCCAACACAAATTCGACCATCATTTCGAAAGGCATCTCCGCAGGCCGCAGCCAGAACAGCTACCGCGGCCTCGTACAGATGGGGCCCCGCGCCCGGAACGCCCGGAACTTCTCCCAGTGCGACTCCCTGCTCATGACCGACACGAGCGGTGCGCACACCTTCCCTTACATCGAGTCCAAGCACCCGACCGCCCAGGTGGAGCACGAAGCGACCACTTCGCGGATCGGGGAAGACCAAATCTTCTACTGCCTCCAGCGCGGCCTCACCGAGGAACAGGCCATCGGCCTGATTGTCAACGGCTACGCCAAGGAGGTCCTCAACAAGCTCCCCATGGAGTTCGCCGTGGAAGCGCGGAAACTCCTGACCATTTCCCTCGAAGGCAGCGTTGGCTGACCCCCTGTCATGCTCAAAATCGACAACCTCCACGCCCGCATTGGCGACACGGACATCCTCAAAGGGCTGAGCCTCGAGCTCGGCGCCGGTGAAGTCCACGCCATCATGGGCCCGAACGGCTCTGGAAAGAGCACCCTCGCCAGCATCCTCGCCGGACGTGAAGAGTACGAAGTGACCGAAGGGAGCATCACCTTTGACGGGGTCGACCTGCTCGAACTCGACGCCACCGAACGCGCTGTCGCCGGCATCTTCCTCGCCTTCCAATACCCGGTCGAGATTCCTGGCGTCTCCAACATCAACTTCCTCCGCACGGCGATCAACAGCATCCGCGAGCAACGCGAAGAAGCGCCTTTGAGCGGCAAGGACTTCCTGGCCAAAGTCAAGGAATGCGCCCAACTCGTCGAGCTCGACGGCAAGCTGCGCGACCGGTCTGTCAACGAAGGCTTCAGCGGCGGTGAAAAGAAGCGCAACGAGATTTTCCAGATGGCCATGCTCGAGCCCAATCTGGCGGTTTTGGATGAGACCGACAGCGGCCTTGACATCGACGCCCTGCGCATCGTCTCCCACGGCGTCAATGCCATGCGCGATGCCGGACGGAGCTTCCTCGTCATCACCCACTACCAGCGACTTTTGGACCACATCGTGCCCGACCACGTGCACGTCTTGGCCGGGGGCCGCATTGTCCACAGCGGCGGGAAGGAACTCGCCCTGGAGCTCGAGGAAAAGGGCTACGACTGGATTGTCGGCGCCGAAGCCCAACAAGCATGACCGAAGCGACCCTGACCCCGGCTGCGGCCCTGGTGGAGCGGGTCCTCGATGCGGCGCGCGCTGCAGGTCAACTCGACCTCGCCCCCGGACGCCGGGACGCCGCCCACGCGGCACTGAACCGCATCGAATTCCCCACCACCCGGGACGAACGCTGGAAATACACCCGCGTGGCGCGGCTGCAGCAACTGACATTTGATGACGCATCCAACGCGTCCCCCACAGTGCCCGTGCCGCTGTCCGGACTCGATGCACACCGGTTTGCCTTCGTGGATGGACAGTTTGTCAGCGGTGACCTCCACCACAGTGCGGACACCTTCATTGGGCCGTTGTCTGCTGCCCTTTCCGAATGCCCGGAGCGGTTGGCTGCCTTGGGGCAAGACCACTTTGCAGATGACGAATGGTTCGCCGCACTGCAGGCGGCCGCGCCCCAAGATGGTGGGGCTGTGCTCATTCCCGACGGGGTGACTTTGGACAAGCCGGTCCTGATTCACCACCACCTCTCCGCCGGCACCCACCTGGCCCAGCCCCAGCACCTCATCGTGCTCGGCCGGGAAGCCAAGGCCAACGTCATCCTCTGGACCACGAGCGACGCCGGTTCCAGTGGCCTCTACAACGGGGCCATCACCGCCGAAGTGGGTGAACACGCCCACCTCGGCTTGGAAATCGTCCAAGACGAACGCGGCACCTCTCACCACATCGGCCACCACCAATTCCGCCAAGCCGCCTCGAGCCGCCTCGAGGTGCGCACGGCCACAGCGCGCGCGCACTGGCTTCGGAACGATCTGCACATTCAGCAGGATGGCCAATACGGGGACAGCACCTTCCACGGTTGCTACCTGCCCAATGACCGCCAGTTCGTCGACCACCACACCCGCATCGACCACGCCATGCCGGACGGGCGGTCCGATGAGCTCTACAAAGGACTGGCAGCCGATTCCGCCACCGCGGTCTTCAATGGCAAGATCATGGTCCACCCCGACGCCCAGCGCATCGAAGCGTACCAGAGCAATGCCAACCTCATTCTCGGGGAACAGGCCGCCATCAACGCCAAGCCCGAGCTCGAGATCTATGCCGACGATGTCCGTTGCAGCCACGGTTGTACCACTGGACAATTCAACGCAGAAGCCTTGTTCTACCTCCGTTCTCGGGGCATGACCGAAACGGAGGCCCGCAACCTGTTGGTTCGCGCCTTCCTCGCGGAGGTCCTCGACGGGTTCCGCCCTGAGATTCAAGCCCACGTGGAATCGGTGTACGCCGAACGCCTCGGCTGGAGCTGATGGACCCCGTTCGCCTCGACCGGCTTCTGGTGGACCGAGGACTGGTGCCCAGTCGACCGAGGGCCGAGCGTCTCATTGCCGATCACGGGGTCCGTGTCAACGGCCTCGACGTCCACAAGCCCGGAAGAAAAGTGGCCCCAGATGCCACCCTGGAGCTCCTTGGGGAAGACCTGCCATGGGTGTCCAGGGGCGCCCTCAAATTGGTGGCCGCGCTGTCGCAATTCGAATTGGACCCTTCCGGACGCGTGGTCCTGGACCTCGGGGCATCCACCGGCGGCTTCACCGAGGTCTGCTTGACCCGCGGGGCGCCATTCGTGCATGCCGTGGATGTCGGCACCGACCAACTGGTGCCGGCCTTGCGGGAAGATGCGCGTGTGGCCGATCTACAACAAACCCACCTCAAGGACCTCAAGCGGGCCGAACTCCAACCCGTGCCTGAAGTGGTGGTCATCGACCTGTCGTTCATTTCGTTGGACCACGTCTGGTCCCGACTGCGCGAATGGGTTGCCGACGCTGGGTGGGGCGTGGCCCTGGTCAAGCCGCAGTTCGAGGTGGGTCCCAAACACCTCGGGCGAAACGGCATCGTGCGCGACCCGGCCGTTCGCAAAAAAGCGCTCGAGGGGTGCATCGCCCAAGCAGAACGTGCCGGGTTCACATGCGTCCAATCCATGGACAGCCCGATCGAAGGGGGCAGTGGCAACCGCGAATTCCTGCTGCACTTCACGTGGTGACCCGGGGCTGAACCTTTACTTCGCACAGCGGTTCCCGAAAGAAGATGGTTTCCAATTCCCTGCCCCAACGCATCCGACCGGATTTCCCCATCCTGTCCCGGGAAGTGCATGGCAAGCCGCTCGTCTATCTCGACAATGCGGCCAGCGCCCAAAAGCCCCATGCGGTCATCGAAGCGCAAAAGGAGTACCTCTCGAACTACCACGCCAACATTCACCGCGGCGCCCACCACCTCGCCGCCCTCGCCACAGAGGCCTATGAAGGCGCACGACAGAAGATTGCGCGCCATCTGGGCCATGTTGCTCCGGAAGAAGTGCTCTTCACAGCAGGCTCAACTGATGCGGTCAACCTCGTTGCCCAAAGCTGGGGCCGGGCCAACCTGCAAGCCGGCGACACCGTGCTCGTCACCCGAATGGAACACCACGCCAACATCGTGCCTTGGCAGATGGTCTGCTCCGAAAAAGGGGCCAAGGTGGTCCCCGTCAACGTGCTCGAGGACGGCACCCTCGACCTTGAGGACTTCCAGCGCGCCCTCGAGCAACACCAGCCCCGGATGGTGGGCATCGTCCACGCCTCCAACACCTTGGGCACCATCAACCCGGTGGCCGATCTCTGCGCCATGGCCCGCTCCGCTGGGGCGCTGACCCTTGTGGACGGATCGCAAGCGCTGCCCCATTTGCAAATGGACCTTCCCCACATCGGTTGCGACTTCTACGTCGCCACCGGCCACAAAGCCTATGGCCCCACTGGCATTGGCTTCGTCTGGGGCCGCAAGGATCTGCTCGAGGACATGCCGCCATGGCGCGGAGGTGGGGAAATGATCCGCAGCGTCTCCTTTGAGGGCACCACCTACAATGGCCTGCCCCACAAATTCGAAGCGGGGACCCCGCACATCTCGGGCGGCATCGCATTCGGCATCGCATTGGACTGGATGAATGGCATCGGAACCGACGTCATCGCCGCCCACGAGCGCAGCCTGGTGGCGCACGCCCATGACGCCTTGGGCACCCTGCCGGGCGTCCGCATCATCGGCACCGCACCAGAGAAAGTGGGCGTCGTCTCCCTGGTGGTCGACGGTTTGCACCCCTACGACCTCGGGACCTTGCTCGACGGACAGGGCATTGCCGTGCGCACTGGGCACCACTGCACCGAACCCCTGATGACCCACTTGGGTCTGGCGTCCGGAACCCTGCGGATGTCGTTTGCAGCCTACACCACCCGCGAGGAAGTCGACCGCGCCGTCATCGCCCTCGACCGGGCCATCCGCATGCTCAGCTGAACCATGTCTGCAGACCTCATCGCCTCCCGCCAAGCCGACGTCATCGACGAGTTTTCCCTCTTCGACGACTGGATGGACAAATACGAGCACCTCATCGAATTGGGCAAAGACGTGCCCGCCATTGACGCGGCCCGCAAAACCGAGGACCACCTCATCAAAGGGTGCCAATCCAAGGTGTGGTTGGCTGCTGACGAACAGAACGACGGCTCCGTCGTGTTCACCGCCGACAGTGATGCGATCATCACCAAAGGCTTGGTGGGGCTCATGGTTCGCGTGCTTTCGGGCGCAGATGCCAAGGCCATTGCGGAAGCCGAGTTGCATTTCCTCGATGCCATCGGTTTGCACCAACACCTTTCTCCCACCCGATCCAACGGGCTGGCCAGCATGGTCCAGCAAATGCGGCTGTATGCCGCTGCCCTCGCCGCCCGTCGCGCTTAACTTGTTCCCATGCCTTCTCAGCAAGATGTGATCACGGTCCTCAAGACCATCTTCGACCCTGAAATCCCGGTCGACATCTACGAACTCGGCCTCATTTACGAGGTCAAGTTCAGCGACGTCGAAGGAGGACAAAAGGTGGACATTCAGATGACCTTGACCTCCCCCAACTGCCCGGTCGCGGAAAGCATGCCCAATGACGTCAAAGAAAAAGTGGCGGCCATGGAGGGCGTCGTCGAAGCCGATGTCGACATCGTGTTCGAGCCGGCTTGGACGCAAGACATGATGAGCGAAGAGGCCAAACTCGAACTCGGATTCCTGTGATGGAGCGCGTTCCCCACAGCGACACCTTCGACCCCGGCGCAGGGCGGGGTCTGGCCATTCTCGGGTCCACAGGGTCCATCGGTACGCAAGCCTTGGATGTGGTTCGTGCACAGCCTGGACGCTTCCGCGTGGAGGTCCTCACGGCTGGCCGCAATGCCGACCTGCTCATCGAACAAGCCTTGGAATTCAAGCCCAATGCGGTGGCCATCGCCGATGAAACGCAAGGCCAGAAGGTGCGCGATGCCCTGTGGGAACACGACATCAAGGCCTACGCGGGTCAGGACGCCATCGCCCAGCTTGTCGAGATGGAGGGCATTGACATTGTCCTGACCGCCCTCGTGGGCTTTGCCGGGCTGCGCCCCACCATGAACGCCATCGCCGCCGGCAAACACATCGCCCTCGCCAACAAGGAAACGCTGGTGGTCGCCGGGGAGATTGTGATGCAAGCCGCCAAAGACAAAGGCGTGGACATCCTGCCCGTCGACAGCGAGCACAGCGCCATCTTTCAATGCCTCGCCGGGGAGTTCCACAACCCCATCGAAAAGCTCATCCTGACCGCATCAGGGGGGCCATTCCGAGGCCGCGATCGAACCAGCCTCGCCGGCGTCACCAAGGCGCAGGCCCTCAAGCACCCCAACTGGGAGATGGGCGCCAAAATCACCATCGACTCCGCCTCCTTGATGAACAAAGGGCTGGAGGTCATCGAAGCGCGCTGGCTGTTTGACGTCCAAGCCGCCGACATCGAAGTGGTCGTGCATCCGCAAAGCATCGTCCACAGCTGCGTTCAATTCGAAGATGGCAGCATCAAGGCACAGCTCGGCCTGCCGGACATGAAGCTGCCCATCCAATACGCCCTCGGATACCCACAGCGGCTCCAAAACGACTTCCCGCGGTTCTCCTTCGCCGCCTATCCGAACCTGACTTTCGAGGCCCCCGACAAGACGACCTTTCGCAACCTGCAGCTGGCCTACGATGCCCTGGATGCCGGCGGAAGCGCCCCTTGCGTGCTCAACGCAGCCAACGAAGTGGCTGTGGCCGCCTTCCTCAACGATGAGGTGGGCTTCCTGGAGATGAGCGACGTGTTGGAGCACGCCCTCGGCGCGGTCACCCACGTGGCCAAGCCCTCGCTCGAAGACCTGTTCGAACTCGACCGGGCCGCGCGCGACGCCGCCCGAGACCGCGTCACACGGTCATGATGTCCGCCTCCTTCGAAGAGATGCGGTCATCCACCTGCTTGGTGTAGTCGTTGGTCAGCGTCTGAACGTTGGCTTCCCCTGCCTTGATGGCGTCCTCACTGGCGCCGTCGTCCTTGGATGCCTTGATCGCATCGTTGGCGTCCTTGCGGGCGTTGCGGATGGACACCTTGGCGTTTTCGCCCACAGCCTTGGCCTGCTTGGCCAAATCGCGGCGGCGCTCCTCGGTCAGCGCAGGCACGGAAATGATCAAGACCTCCCCGTTGTTCATGGGGTTGAGCCCCAGATTGGCATTGACGATGGCCGTGGCGATGGGGTCCAACATGGACTTCTCATAGGCCTGAACCGTCAGCGTGCGCGGGTCGGTCGTCGACACATTGCCCACCTGGTTCAGGGGCGTCAAGGAGCCGTAGTAATCCACCTTGACGCTGTCGAGCATGCTCGGGTGCGCCTTGCCTGCGCGGATCTTCCGGAGCTCAACGTCGAGGCGCTCCATCGCCTTCTGCATGTCTTCTTTCGCCGAATCGAAGGCGAGGTCGATCATTTCACTCATGGGTCAAACGGTCACGATGGTGCCCACTTCCTCTCCCTGCGCGATGCGGAGAAGGTTGCCAGGCTGGTTGATGTCAAATACGATGATGGGAAGCTTGTTCTCGTTGCACAAGGTGAAGGCCGTCATGTCCATCACCTTGAGGCCGCGTTGGAACACCTCTTCAAACGACAAGCTGCTGAAGCGCTCCGCATCCGGGTCCTTTTCGGGGTCGGCCGTGTAGATGCCGTCCACCCGGGTGCCCTTGAGGATGACATCGGCTTCGATTTCGATGGCGCGCAAGGATGCCGCACTGTCTGTCGTGAAGAAGGGATTGCCCGTTCCTGCGCCGAAGATGACCACGCGCCCCTTTTCGAGGTGCCGCATGGCCCGGCGGCGAATGACCGGCTCTGCAATGGCCTTCATCTCAATCGCGCTCTGAAGCCGGGTATCCACACCGATGTGCTCGAGCGCGCTCTGCAATGCCATGGCGTTGATCATGGTGGCGAGCATGCCCATGTAATCCCCTTGGGTGCGCTCCATCCCACCTTCTGCCGCCTGAACGCCGCGGAAAATGTTGCCCCCGCCAATCACAACGGCGACTTCCACGCCCGCCTTCACCAGGCCTTCCACCTCGTGCGCATACAACGCAAGTTGTTGATTGTCAATGCCAAACTGCTTCTCGCCCATCAGGGCCTCACCGCTCAGCTTCAGGAGGACGCGCCGGTACTTCATCGAAGCCCCAAGATGCGACCCAATTGCGGCCTCACACAAATGAAAACGGGCTCCCGTTGGGGAGCCCGTTTCAAAGTCCGTTTGGATCCGCGAATCAGTCGAGGCTGACACGGCTGAATCCAGTGATGGCGCGGTCGCCACCTGCAGCCTCCTTGACGTAGTCGGCCACGCTCTGCTTGTTGTTCTTGATGAAGGCCTGGTGCACGAGGGTCACCTCCTTGAACCACTTCTTGAGGCGGCCCTTGGCGATGTTCGCTGCCATCTCTTCCGGCTTGCCCTCCTTGATGGCGAGCTCCTTGCCGATCTCCAATTCCTTGTCGATGGCCGCCTGGTCGATGCTGCTCTCATCGAGGGCAATCGGGGACATGGCTGCGGCCTGCATGGCCACATCCTTGCCGACTTGGGCCTCCACATCACCATTGAAGGCCACGAGGGTGCTCAAACGGTTGCCCGGGTGGATGTACGCCACAACAGCGTCACAACTCACCTGCTCGTAGCGGCTCACCTCGATACGCTCGCCAAGGCGGCCCATCTGGTTGGTGATCTCCTCACCCACGGTCACACCGGTCGGGTGAGCGCAAGCGAGCAAAGCGTCCTTGTCAGCCGGCGCTTCCGCAATGGCGATGTCAAGGATGCTCTGAGCAAAGGACACGTAGTCGCCGTTCTTGGCCACGAAGTCCGTCTCACAGTTGAGAGAGATGATGCAACCGCGGTTGCCGGCTTCATTGGTGGAAGCGAGCACAGCGCCTTCGCCGATCTCGTTCTCGCCGCGCTTGGCCGCAATTTTCTGGCCCTTCTTGCGAAGGATTTCGATGGCCTTCTCAAAGTCCCCACCGGCTTCGGTCAGGGCCTTTTTGCAATCCATCATTCCAGCTCCAGTTTGCTTGCGGAGCTTGTTGACTTCAGCAGCAGTAATGCTCATGGTCTTGG
>CBFHWV010000064.1:0-10924 GCA_965659565.1 uncultured Flavobacteriales bacterium | reverse complement strand
GTCTTCCTCACCATTGGATGAAGAACGGTCACTGGCAGCGGATGAATCCCAGCTCGGGTTGGCCCCTCGGACCCATCCCGTATTGGCGCTGCGGCGGTTCCCGTCTTTGCGCATCCAGCCGTTGTCCTGACCCTGGCGGCGCATGCCGCCGCCTTGGCTGACGACAGGACGCTTGCGGCGGTTCCAGACGAGACCGCCCCAGTCAGATTCGGATGTGGGCTCGGCATCCCCCTGCGCCATGTTGGAGGTGCAGGAGAGCGGGTCGAAGGTCATGAAGGCTCCGTGGATGGAGACGAAGAGGAGGTCCTTGCGGTTGTCCATGGCACTGGGGTTTTTCGGGTTCGACTGGGTTGAGTTCCGGCGTTTTCGTTGAACGCTCCCCACAAGTGTCCGGCACGATTCTCCCTGCAATACTGACAATCGTCATCGCATTCAATGAGAAGGTCATCTGCCGGCGTTGGAACAGCGGCGTGGCCCACATTAGAGCACGAAAAAGGGGGCTTCGGCCCCCTTTTTTCATCGCGTCAGTGCGGTGTTGTTATTCGCAGACGAGGCTGAAGCTTCCCAGCAATAAGATCAGGTCTTGCGTGTCGGTCGTGCCGTCGCCATCTACATCCGTGGGACAGGGATTGACCAGTTCAAAGCTGCAGGTTCCATTGTCGGCCAAGGCTTGGGTGTCGAAGTTCATGGCGTCAGGGTACGTGCAGCCCACTTCTTCCGAATCGCAAATGCCATCGCCGTCCACATCGGCGTCACACGCACCGCCACAAATTCCAAGGGCGTCGAGTTGGTCCCCGTTGCAGTTGCAGTCACCCGCTGGAATGCCGCTGCAGCCGCAGTCCAGCACAGCGCCTTGGCCATCGCAAATGCCGCACGCATCGAGGAACTTGCAGGTGCCGTTGTCGTCGGTGGCGGTGGGGGAGAAGTTGCACGCTGTGAAGTCCGTGCAGCCCGCCACTTCGTCTGCATCGCAGACACCGTCGCCATCGGCATCCAAGCTGATGACCGCCCCGTCCATGCAGTCCTCGCAGAGACCAGGGACTTGGCAGCTTCCGTCATCAAACGTGGCCGCCGTCTCGTAGTTGCAGGCCTCTTGGTTGGTGCAGCCGTATTGAGGCGTGAAGGAGTCGAAGGTGCACGAGCCGTTTTCAGAGGTGGCGGCAGGATTGTAGTTCAATGCACCGGGGTAGGTGCACCCGGGAACACATCCGCCAGCGTCCACCACAATGGGCTGTGTGCAGAATAGGAGGTTGCTGTTCCCACAGTCGTCCTTGGCCTCGATGTTCCAGAACCGATCAAACGAAAATCCGGGGTCGTTGGCATTTGGAATGGCCGTTCCATCGTAGAAATCGACGTCGATGCGCACGTGTGAGTCACACGCATCAGACGCGTTATTCAGAGGAGCGCCCAACGATGCAGGCGACAGTGCAGATGGCGAGATGGAGCAGTCGGCGTTGAGGACCACTTCGACATCTGAAGGGCATGTCACGTCCAAGGTCGGGGCGGTCAGGTCGACATGGGTGATGGTTTGCACGCACTGGTCGTTGGACACGTTTCCATCACAATCTTCAGCCTGCAGGGTAAAGGTGCGCACCATGGTGAAGCTGCCCTCGGGCTGGGCATCATCGGCAGTGGCCGCGCAGTCCATCGTGATGACGTCTGCAAACTCGATGGTCGTCGTGGGGTCCGGACAGAGGTCGTCGGACACTTGGGCTTGGGGAAACCCCAAGAAGTCCGGTGAAAATCCAATGCCGTCTGGACATTCGTTCACCAAGGTGGCGTCCCCTGGGCAGTTGATGAGCGTGGCCACAGGCGGGGTCGTGTCCAGTTGGCAGGTGAAGGACCAGGCGAGGTCATAGGCGCAATCCCCGGGCAACGAGCCATAGCCATTGGTCAGGGTCACCATCCAAGTTCCATTGCCACTCAGTCCTTGGGCAGACAGGTCCACGGAGGTGCTGTAGATACCGGCCACGTTGGTGTTCCAGTCCGATGGCCAGAACAGGGCGTAATTCCCGAGATAGGTGCAGTTGGTGTCTAGGGAAAAATTGTAGCCTCCGAATTGCACGCACTGCCCGTTGGGTGAAGTCAATGAGACGGCCAGATCTGCGGCCCAACTGGCCTGATCTGACACGTCGATGAACGTGAAGTCGAGGTCGAGAAACAGGGGAGCACCATTTCCATTGAACGGCAAGGAGGCACTTTCATCCCCTGCCAAAGTCGCGCTGAACGATCCGGGTGGCAAGCAATCGGGCTGAGCCTGAACCAAGGTGGACAGGGCGATCAGCATCGCGGCAAGGGGGAAGCGATTGGGCAAGTTTGGCATCATGTCAGCTGAAAATTAAGGTGTGCGCCCGCCTTGATCGACGAGGATCCATGGCGAATTCGTAAGCGCAATTGGGCGAGTGAAGGCAAGGGTCAAAGGGGTGGGCAACGGCAAAGTGGCCCTTCGGTCCCTTGCCGGCGTTGACGCATCTCATTCGCAGTCATGACGTTCGTCGCCCGACTGCATCCCGTTTTCTGTTTGGATGCCCTCAAGTCAAGGCGATCAACAGGACGCAGGTGGCCGCGCCGGCAGCCATGAACCGCAGCGTGTACGGCAGGATGTCTTTGGCGGCGAGGCCGGTGATGCCGAGGAGCGGCAAGGCCCAGAACGGCTGGAGCATGTTGGTCAGCTCGTCGCCGTAGGCCATGGCGAGGACGGTGCGGTCAAGGGGGACACCGAGATCGAGTGCCGCCCGAAGGAGCAGCGGCCCTTGGACAGCCCATTGGCCGCCGCCGGAGGGGACGAAGACGTTGACGATGCCTGCCGAAAGCAGGGTCCACAGCTCAAAGGTGGCGGGGGTGGAGAGGCGGACCATGGCCATGGAGAGGGCCTCTACCAGGCCGGTACCGCTCATGATGCCCATGATGCCGAAGTAGAGCGGGAACTG
Source organism: uncultured Flavobacteriales bacterium (assembly GCA_965659565.1). Taxonomy (GTDB): domain Bacteria; phylum Bacteroidota; class Bacteroidia; order Flavobacteriales_D; family Sanyastnellaceae; genus UBA8752. The sequence continues at coordinate 7,994 of CBFHWV010000064.1, read as the reverse complement.
GATGAGGATGCCCGAGGTGCCCCCAATCGCGGCGTCAATGGAGGAGAGGAAGCGCTTCAGGCTGCCGTGGAGGAGGAAGGCGAGGCCGAGCAGGGTCTGGTTGGTCCAGTCGGGGTCGATGAAGCCGAGGCGGGCCGCATCCGGATGGGTGGCGGCAGACCGCACGGCGAGGGCCAGCAGGATTGTGCCGAAAAGGAAGGGCAGGACCCGGAGGACGGGCGTGATGCGCTCGAGGGTGGCCGGGGCAACGGGCGGGGGCAAGGCCGGGCCGGTCCCGGGTTGTCGGTCGAGGCGGCGGCCGAGGAAGACGGCCGTGGCGGCCACGGCAGCGATCAGGGCGGCGGTGGTCAAGAGGTTCTGGGCGGAGAAGACGGTGAGCCCGAGTGGCAAGGTGGCCGGCAGCAGGTTGGGGTCGATGCCCGCGATGGCGGCCAAGTCTGCCAGGTGGCCCGCCTCAGCCACCTTGATGGGGGCAGAGCCGCTCAATCCGCCGTGCCACACCATGAGGCCGCTGTAGCCGGCCGCGCCGATGAGCCCGTAGTGCAGAGGCAGGCCCCGCTCGGTGGCCCGCTCACCCACCTTTCGGGCCAGCACGGCCCCGACGATGAGGCCGAGGCCCCAGTTGATCCAGCCCGCCACACAAGCCACCACGGCCACCACGGCGGCGGCCCGGGCGTTGGAGGTGCCGGCGAGGTTGACGGCGCGCTGTACAGCTCGGTCGACGGCCGGGCTCAGCGCCAGGGCATGGCCCAGCACCAACATGAAGGCCGCCTGAAATGCGAAGACCAGCAGCGGGCGGTTCCACAGCCCATCCCGCCAGGACGTGGCGATCGTCTCGACATCGGCGCCCACAAACCACGCCGCCACCGCCGTAACGGCCGTGAGACCGAGGGCGATGGCGAGCGGAGAGGGGACCCAGGCGAACTGGTCCCGTTGTGAATCGTCTGTGGCCGCGTTCATGCGGACCGCGTCAGAACGGCAGGTCGTCGTCGGATGCGGCGGGAGCGCTCGGGTTGAAGGCGGGCGCTGGCGGCACTTCTGCAGCTGCGGGCTCAGCTTGGCCACCTTGGCCGGCAGGGGCACCTTCGGCGCCCATTTTCTCGATGCGCCACGCATTGAGGTCCACGTAGTAACGGTCGTTGTATTCGCGTCCCTTCACGTCGAATTTCACATTGACCTTGTCACCTTCGGTGATGCCATTCAGTTGGTCCGACTTCTCCTTCAGCGCGGAGAATTTGACGTCGGAGGGGTATTGCTCAGCCGTGGTGATGACGAACTCACGCTTGTAGAATTCGCTCGTTTCGGACTTCCAAACCGGGTACAGGCGCTTGACCGTGCCCTTCATCTCATAACTCATGCGGCGAATATCGCCCGTCCGGCCGTCAACCCGGGTTGAACGCGAGCAAGGTCTTCCACGCCCCATCCACATCGCCTTGTTCAAGGCGGGCTTTGGCCTCCCGGTATAAGGCCTGCTCCAATGCTGCCGCATTGTCTTCGTGTTCCATGAACAGGTCCGAAAGCTCGATGAGTTTGTGCTCGTTGACCTCGGTTTCGTCTGGGATGGCATGGATGGCGCCCAAGCGTGCGCGCTCGTTGTGCGAAAGCAGCGCCCCCGTTTGCCACTCCTCTGGAAGGGCGTCCACACCGACGCCCAGTCCGCCGGGCATCGGTTTGGGGATTTCAAACAAGGCGTCGCCCGAAGCGCGGACATAGGCATTGCCACCGCACCGTCCCACCAGGTCAATGGCGTTGGGGTCGGGTTTGCCATCCGCACCGAGCACATCTTGGGCGATGTGCACGCGCTCGACTTCGCAGACCAGCATTTGGCCGGCACCCGGTCCATCACCGAGTTCCACGATCTGGGTGACTTTGCACTCAAAGGACACCGGCGATTCGCCGACGCGAGGCGGCTTCACGGTGTCGGATGGGACGGGGGTGAATCCTGCCTTGGCGAATTCGTCCACGTCTGAGGGATAATCACTGCTGGAGAGCGAGGCGGCCTCCACCATGGCATGGTCGACCAGGTTGACCACGATTTCGCCAGTAGCGCGGGCGTTGGCCAACGTGTCCTTGACCGTGCCGTCGCGGCCCCGCAGGGTCGGCCCAATCACCAGGACCGGCGGGTCGATGGAGAACACGTTGAAGTAGCTGAATGGCGCGATGTTGCGCCGTCCTTCGGCGTCGACCGTGCTGGCCAAAGCAATGGGGCGCGGGGCCACCGTCCCCACGAGGAGCCCATACCGCTGCGGGATGGGCAGGGACTTGGGGTCGTGGGCGGCAGTGGTGCGGATGCGGCTCATCGGCTGGCGATGGATTGCCCCTCTGCCTCCACGTCGCCCACCGTGCCCATCACCTTGTCCCGCAAGCCATGGGCGTAGGCGTCCAACCGTGCGGCGAGGTCTTGGTCTGCGGAGGAGAGGATGCGGGCGGCAAGCAGTCCGGCATTGCGTCCGCCATCGAGGGCGACGGTGGCTACGGGAATGCCAGAGGGCATCTGGAGAATGCTGAGGATGCTGTCCCAACCGTCGATGCTGTTCGAGCTTTTGACGGGAACACCCACCACCGGCAGGCTGGTCAGACTCGCCACCATGCCGGGCAAGTGGGCCGCGCCGCCAGCGCCGGCCACGATGGCGCCCAATCCCCGTTCGCGAGCGCTGCGGGCGTAGTCGACCATGCGGTCGGGCGTGCGGTGCGCACTCACGACGGTCATCTCGTGCTCGACCCCGAGTTCGGTGAGGATTTCAGCTGCTTGACGCATGACGGGCAAGTCGCTTTTGCTGCCCATGATGATGCCCACTTTCATGGTGCGAAGATACGGGTGCCCTTGGGGCGGCCCATCAGGGGTGCATGATGGAAATCACGCAAGCGGTCAACAGGCAGGCCACGGTTCCCGCCAGCAAGGCGCGGAAACCCAGACGGGCCAATTCGCCCCTGCGGGATGGCGCCAAAACGCCAATGCCCCCGACTTGAATGCCAATCGAGGCGAAGTTGGCAAAACCACACAGGATGTAGGTGGCGATCAGCACGCTGCGGTCGCTCATGCTGTCCTTGAGTTTGCCCAAGGTCTCGTAGGCGTAGAACTCATTGATGACGGTCTTCTCACCAAGCAATTGACCAACCAGCACGATGTCTTCGGAAGCGACGCCGACCAACCAGGCGATGGGGGCACCGATGTAGCCCAGGATCAACTCCATGCTCAACGCATCAAAGGATGTGCTGGCGGCGATGGCCGCATTGGCGCCTGTCCAGCCACCCACCCAGCCGAGCAGGTCGTTGACCATGTAGACGAGCGCCGTAAACACCAACAGCATCACGCCCACATTGGCCGCAAGAGACAGCCCGTCGCGCGTCCCATTGGTGATGGCTTCGAGAAAATTCGAGGCATTGGACTTGACGATTTCCGCGTCACCGGCCATTTGCGGTTCGGTCTCTGGGACCAAGAGCTTGGCAGCGGCCACAGCAGCAGGCGCAGAAATGAGGGAAGCGGTCAGCAGGTGGGTGGCGAAGTACGCCTGCGCCTCCGGGTCGGCCCCTCCGAGGATGCCGACGTAGGCCGCAAACACCGAACCGGCGATGGTGGCCATGCCCCCGGTCATCACGAGCATGAGCTCGGAGCGGGACATCTTGTCCAGATAGGGGCGGATCAACAGCGGGCTCTCCGTTTGTCCGAGGAACACATTGCCCGCCACAGACAAGCTTTCCCGGCCGGTGAGCCGCAAGGTGTGGCGCATGATCCAGGCGAATCCACGGATGAAGAAGGACAGGATGCCAAGGTGGTGCAGCAAAGCGCTCAAGGCACTGAAGAACACAATGGTGGCGAGAATGCGGAAGGCGAAATTTTCCAGGTCGGGTCCCACCTGACCGTCTGCGAATCGGCCGAGCAGAAAGTCGGTGCCGTTCCAAGTGTAGCCGATCACTTGCACAAACACTTCCGCAACGCGGCGGAAAGCGCTGTGGATGAAGGGCACTTTCAGCACCAGCAGGGCCATGACAAACTGCAGCGCCAATGCACCGAGAATCGTCCGCCAAGCCACCGACTTTCTCGCGGTGGACAACAGCCACATGAGTCCGGTCAGGACCAGAATTCCGAGGAGGGCTTGCATCAGGATTGGCGACGTTCGAGTTCGTCGCGAATGAGTCCGGCGCGCTCGTAGTCTTCTTTTTGGATGGACAAGTCCAGTTCTTCTTGAAGTTCCTCGTCGGTCAAGTCAGACAGGCCATCTCCTGGATCGACGGGGCCTTCATCGAGGCCAAATGGATCGTCCTCATTTTCCTCGGGCATGGGGGTCAAGGCCTCTTCGCCATCCGGCGGAATCGACGCCATTTCCATGACCTTCTCGTCACAGTAAATCGGACACCCGAATCGCACGGCCAGTGCCACGGCATCGGATGTCCGCGCATCGATGGTCTCCTCCTGGCCCTCTCCTTCGCAGACCAGACGTGCAAAGAAAATCCCCTCGACCAGGTCGTAGATCATGACTTCTTTGAGCGCGATGCCAAACGCGGTGCTCAAGCTCTGCATGAGGTCGTGCGTCAGCGGGCGACTCGGCGTCATGTTTTCCAACTTGATGGCGATGGACTGCGCTTCGTGCATGCCGATGACGATGGGCAGTTTCCGCTTGCCTTGGACTTCTTCGAGCACCAGCGTGTAGGCCCCATTCGTGGCGCCGCTGGGCTTGATGTCAAATACCGCGAGCAAGGACTTTTTCATGGTCGGCAGGCCGGAAAGGTAGGGGTTCGCCCTTCGTTATCAGAGGGCCTTGAAGGCCTCCGTGAGTTTCGGGACCACCTCGAAGGCGTCCCCCACGATGCCATAGTCTGCCGCCTTGAAGAAGGGCGCCTCCGGGTCTTTGTTGATGACCACGATGACTTTGGAGCCGTTGACACCCGCCAAGTGCTGGATCGCACCGGAGATGCCGATGGCGATGTACAGGTTCGGGCGAATGGCAATGCCCGTTTGCCCCACATGCTCGTGGTGCGGCCGCCATCCGATGTCGGAGACGGGCCGAGAGCAAGCCGTGGTCGCTCCAAGCGCGTCGGCGAGCTCTTCCACAATGCCCCAGTTCTCGGGGCCCTTCATGCCGCGTCCTGCGGACACCACCAACTCCGCTTCCGGAAGGGGGGCGCGGTCCCCGCTGCTGGCTTGGGCCGCTTCGATGACCTCGACTTTTCGTGCGCCGAGGTCGGCATCGAAGGCCGCCACTTCCGCAGTGTTGCCCGTGGCTTCTGGCATTCCTATGGCGTTCGGAGTCGTGGTCACCACGAGCTTGCCAGTGGTCCCTTTCACGCTGGCTGTGGCCTTGCCGCTGAAGACGTTGCGCGTGTAGCTGTCGCCATGGGGCGCCTCGGTGACGCCCGCGATGAGGCCTGCGCCGAGTCGGACTGCGACGCGGCCTGCGACGGCCTTGCCGAAGTGGTCTTGGGCGGTGACGACAAGGTCGGCCCCTTCCTGGTCCGCAGCAGCCGACACCAATTTGGCGAGCTGGCCATCGTCAAGGTTGCCGGCGCCTTGCAGCACCCGGCCGACGCCCACGGCGCCGAGACCCCCATCTCCGTTGAGCTCACCGGACACCACAGCCACGGTGTCCCCGATGCCGGCAGCAAATCCGGCGGCTTCAAGGCCGGCCTTCGTGGCCTGGCCTGCTTTGGTCTGAATGAATGCGATGCACTTCATGTTGAAATCGAATCGGGGGTTCAAATGACTTTGGCTTCCTCCCGCAACAAACGCACGAGCTCAGCGGGGTTCTCAGCATCCACCAGTTTGACACCGGCCTTCTCGGCAGGAAGGGCGAAGGCCTCCACCGCTGTTCCGGCCGCACTGCCCGCTGCCGGGATCACGTTGAGCGGTTTCGTGCGGGCCGCCATGATGCCGCGCATGTTGGGAATGCGCTGCTCGGCCATGCCCTTGGCCGCGCTCAGGACAAAGGGGCCATCGACGGCCACTTTTTCGATGCCGTTTGCGGTCTCCCGTCCCAGAATGGCGCGGCTTCCTTCGTAGTCGAGGGAGGTGCAGAGTGCGATGCACGGCACGTCCAAATGCTCGGCAAGCATGGCCGGGACGGCACTGCCGTTGTGGTCGATGGTCTCCTTGCCGCACAGGATGGCGTCAAAGCCTTTGTCCTTGGCGTAAGCCGCGATTTCAGCGGCGACCTGGGATGCATCGGTCGGGTTGACGTCGATGCGAACCGCCTCATGTGCCCCGATGGCCAGTGCCTTGCGGAGAATGGGCTCCACATCGGCACCTCCGACAGAAGCGATCACCACCTTGCCACCGCCGGCTTCCACCAGCTCCAAAGCGCGAACGAGGGCGTACCACTCGTCGTAGGGGTTGACGATGAATTGAACCCCCTCCTCATTGAAGCGGGTGTTGCCCTCGGTGAACGCAATGCGCGTGGTCGTGTCAGGGGCTTTACTGATGCAAACGAGAAATTCCATGCCTTTTCATTGAAGGTGGGGGACGTGGTCCCGGACTTCGAGGCCGTGAAGGTAAAGCCGGGCGGCCTGCATCCCCACATTCGGACCCATCTCGGGTGACAAGACCTATCTTCGCGCCCCTGAATTCGCAAGAACCAGAACAGAATGCGTACGATTCAATTCCGCGAGGCCGTGTGCGAGGCCATGAGCGAAGAAATGCGCCGGGATGACCGGGTCTTCCTTCTCGGTGAGGAAGTGGCTGAATACAATGGGGCCTACAAGGCATCCAAAGGCATGCTCGACGAGTTTGGCCCTGAGCGGGTGATGGACACCCCCATCAGCGAGCTTGGATTCAGCGCCATCGCAGTCGGAGCGGCCATGAACGGTTTGCGTCCCATCGTGGAGTTCATGACGTGGAATTTCGCGGTGCTCGCCAGCGACCAAATCATCAACCACGCCAGCAAAATGCTGCAAATGAGCGGTGGCCAATTCAGCTGCCCCATCGTGTTCCGCGGCCCCAATGGCCAAGCGGGCCAGCTGGCTGCCACGCACAGCCAAGCCTACGAGAGCCTCTACGCCAGCATGCCGGGCCTGAAGGTGGTGACCCCGTTCACGCCTTACGACGCCAAGGGCTTGCTCAAAAGTGCCATCCGCGATGAGGATCCGGTCCTCATCATGGAATCCGAGAAGATGTACGGCGACAAGGGAGAGATCCCCGAAGGAGAGTACCTGATTCCAATTGGCCAGGCCAACATCCGCCGCCAAGGTTCCGACTGCACCATCGTCAGCTTTGGCAAGATCCTGAAGACGGTCCACGAAGCCGCCGATGCGTTGGCCAAGGACGGCATCGACGTGGAGATCGTCGACCTGCGGACCATCCGCCCGCTTGACATCGAGACCATCCTCGACAGTGTGAAAAAGACCGGTCGCCTGGTGATCGTCGAGGAGAGCTTCCCGGTGGCCAGCATCGCTTCTGAGGTTGGATACCGCGTGCAACGTCACGCTTTCGACTACCTCGACGCGCCGATCCGCCGCCTCTGCCAGAGCGACACGCCATTCGCGTTTGCCACCACTCTCATTGAAGAAGCCCTCCCGCAAGTGGCCGACATCGTCCGCACGGTCAAGGAGGTCAACTACGTGGCCTGAGCCCTGATTTCTCGCGCATTATCTTCGCGCCCCAATACACCTGACCTGCCGGATACGCCGGCAAAAATCTGAACCATGCAAGACACGATCCTTTACCTCGTGCCCGCCTTGGCCGTTGTCGGCCTCATCTACATGTTCGTCCAGTCCCGCTGGGTCCGCTCCCAGGACACCGGTGAGGAGAAGATGAGCACGATCGCCAAGCACATTCACGAGGGCGCCCTCGCCTTCCTGAGCGCTGAGTACCGCATCCTGGCCATCTTCGTGGTGGTCGCCGGCGCCCTGTTGGGCGTGGTGTCCATGCTGGTTCCGACCACGCACTGGTTCATCGTCGTCGCCTTCGTCATTGGTGCGGTGTTCTCCGCCCTTGCTGGTAACATCGGCATGCGCATCGCCACCGAAGCCAACGTCCGCACCACGCAGGCCGCCCGCACGGG
>CBFHWV010000063.1:0-11009 GCA_965659565.1 uncultured Flavobacteriales bacterium | reverse complement strand
GCAATGGCGGCAGCGCGTCCACCTCCGCCGTGGTCATGGCCGAACACCCATTGGCGTCCGTCACGGCCAAGCCAAACATGCCCGGCCCCAAGCCGTCGACGGTCGCGTCATGGCCGACCAGTCCATCCGAGTCCGTCCATTCCAAGGCGTATTCGGGGACGCCCCCCACCACATCGGCCGTCAAGCTGCCATCGTTTCCATCGCACCCCACGGGCACCGACACAACCGTCACCTCCAGCTCATCCGGCTCTGCCAAGGAAAAAGCGGTGTCAGCCATGCACCCATTGCCATCCGTGGCGGTCACGGTGTACGCCCCACCTCCGAGGCCGGACACGGTCGGGCCGATGACCGGCGCAACATCGCCTGACCACACCACCGTGTATCCTGGCGTGCCGCCGATCACTGTGGCCTCGGCAGCGCCGTCCGTTTCTCCGAAACAGGTCGGGTCTGTGGCGGACAACTCCAGGCTCAATTCATTTGGCGCCTCCAGCTCGAAAAGGGTGTCGGCTTGGCACCCGGCCAAATCCACCACCCCAAAACCGTACAGGCCTGCTGTCAAGCCAGAAGCCACCAATCCATTGGCCACGACGTCCATGGTCACTGCATCCGCCCAAGCTCCGAGGTAGGGCGGCACACCGCCGGTCACGACCGCCTCGAGCGCGCCGTCATCTGACCCAGCCCCACTGCCGCAACTCGGCGGGGTGGCCGTCACCGTCACGGTCAATGGGGCGGGGTCCACCAAGGTCACGGTGCCCGATGCCGCGCATCCGTTGGCGTCTTCGATCGCATAGTTGTACACGCCAGCCGGCATGCCGTTGAGGAACTCTCCACTGGCCGCGTCGCCAGAGGGCAGCGTCCAGGAGACGTTGTACAATGGGGTGCCTCCAGTGGGCACAACCCCCGCGGTTCCGTTGGCGTCTCCTGGGCAAGACGGCGGCGCAGAAAACGGCTCCGCTCCGACGGGCTGGGGCTCCATCACCTCCGCGCTGCCCTCTCCCACGCAGCCATCTGCTGCTGTCACCACAACTGTGTAGGTACCCGGCGACAAGCCACTGACTGTCTCCAGCGTGGGGCCCGCATTGGAGTACCCCTCGGGGCCCGTCCAAACAAAAGAGGTGGCCGCCGGAAATGTCGCCGAAGCCGCGCCATCGGCATCGCCGAAACACGAGACAGGCGTGGCCGTCACCTCCACGTCCACCGCAGGTGGATCCGACAAGGTCACGCTGCCCGACATGCTGCAGCCCCCAGTATCGGTGGCCGTCACGATGTAGGTACCGGCCAGAAGGCCCGTCAAATCCGCACCACTTCCGACCACCCCTCCTCCAGGTGTCGTCCACTCAAATGTGAAGCCTCCGCCGAGGCCACCGGTGGCCACTGCAGACGCGGTGCCATCATCAAAACCATTGCAACTGGGGTCCGTGGAGAACGTCAGCACCTCGACGGGCGGCACCTCTACCACGACCGTGGCGTCGTCCGCGCATCCGTTGGCGTCGGTCGCCGTCACGACCAGAACCTGCTCACAAATGCCCGTCCCCACTTCCCCGGTTTGTCCGGCATCGTGGGACCAGCTGTACGTGAACGGCGACTGGCCAAAGTTGGGGGTGGCCGTCACCACACCGGAACACGGCGCATCGCAGGTCGGCAGCTGGTCTATGCTGGCGGTGATGAAAAACGGGAAGGGCTCATTGACATTGATCCCCAAAGCGCTGCAACCGGGCACGAACGCCAGATAGCTCCCTGGACCGAGGTCACTTTGAACCGCCCCAAACAACGTGTCGCTCTCGAAGAGCCAATACACCTCAGCAGCATCTACGCCATCGGGAAGCGCCACGGCCAACACAGCGTCGTCCGCACCGCTGCAGCTGATGGGCTCCACAACCTGAATCTCTGTGGGACATTGGGCCCACATGCCCAGTGTCAAGACCGAGAAGAGAAACGCCAAGGGGAGCCGCAACAGCCTGCCTCTCAGGGAGGTCAGGTCGTAGATCGGTCCTTTTGCGTTCGTGTGTTTCATCGGCTGGATGAAGGGTCTACGGAAAGGGGCGCGCGGGGTTCCATCATTGGAATGCGGCGCAAGGGACATGGCTTCCTCTGACCGGACAGGCGAGGATGCCGAGGGTGAATTCGTGGGTGCTGGAAGCGGCTTGCGTGAGGGCACCCACGTTCCAATCGTACGCGTACCCGACGGTCACATTCTCCAGGATGTTCAAGGTGAAAATGCCCGACAGGGCGGTCTCGTTTCGATACCCAATGCCAAATCGGACGACCTCATCGTAGTCGAAAAGGGCTTGCACATCGACGGCCACCGGCGCACCGGCACTGAAACGCAAGGAGCCCGCGGGATGGAAGCTCCACGGCCCCTCCAGTCGGATGAGCGACCCCCCGTAGAACCCCACATGGCGGCGGAACCGGGTGTCCAGCCCCCATTGGTCCACCGAAGGCTCAATCAGGTTCTGAATGGACAAGCCCCAGAAGGTGTACTTGTTGTAGGTCCAGAGACCAAAATCGACCGTTGGCGCCAACAACTGGTTGGCATTGGAGGTGATGGCCGGGTCGTTGCCCGCCTGAAAATCCGGCAGGACGATGTCGCCCAGCGCCAACCGGTACTGCATGAACCCAACGGCTGCGCCAGCCGCCAAACGCCAGCCTTGCGACATCTTGAGGTGGTAGGCGTAGGCCAGGTCGAGCTGGGTGAACCCGTAGGGACCGGCGCTGTCGTCGGTCACGCGGCCACCGAGGCCGTGGATGTTGCCGCTGGGGGAGCGGCCGATTTCGCCCTGCAGGTTGGCAAAGGCCGTGGCCGGAGACCCGTCGAAACCCGCCCACTGCTGGCGGTATCCGGCCTTGAGCTCCATGCAATCGCTGAATCCGGCAAAGGCGGGGTTCTCCTGGAAATAGTTGAACTGCCAGTTCGTGCGCAGTGGCAATTGCTGGGCGTCCACCGTGGACAGCGCAACGAGGGCGAGGCCAACGAGGCTCAGGCGAAAGAGAATGCGCTTCGTCATGGTCCGCTTCATCGGATGATGGCCACATGGCCGGTTTCCGGCGCGATCGGGAGATCGACGTCGTTGAGTTCGATGACGTAGTAGTAGGTGCCCGGCGTCAACGGCTTGCCGGACCGCCCGGTGCCGTCCCAAGGTTGGGAATACCCGAGTGAACGGTGGACCAGTTGCCCCCACCGGTTGAAGACCTCCACCTTGGCTCCCGGGAAAGCGGCAATGCCGTCGATGGTCCAGAGGTCGTTGATGTTGTCTCCATTGGGCGTAAAGCTGTTGGGCACGCCAATCGGGGAGCCGACCGTCACGGTGACCGAGCTCGTCACTTGGCAGTCTCCGATTTGGCCATCGACCTGATAGGTGATGGTCTCCACGGGAGACACGGTCGTCGTGGCTTGATCCGGGTCAGAGAGGTAAAACTCCGGCGACCAGGCGTAGCCAAAAGCGGGGTCACCCCCCACTACACTCAGCTCTGCCGATGCTCCGGGAATGAGCGTGTGGTTGCAGCAGGCGTCCATGGTCACGCCTTCTCCAGTCAACTCGACGTACATGCCGCACAAGGTGTCCGCCGGGTTGTGTTGGGTTCCGATCAACAGGAAATATTCGCTGTTGTGGTCCAATGTGGTCGTCTCCCACACGAGGTCGTCGACCCCGGAAATGCAGGGGCCCATGGCCGTCAATGCCGTCGGGTCGCAAGGGGATCCGGTGGTGCTCACCACCACGGCCGACAAGGTGTCAGGGCCCGTTGCCCCTTCACAGGACACCTGCGAAATGCGAATCCGGGCGCTCCCTGGACTGGCAAAGTTGTGGTTGGACCGGAACCGAAGCACGGCCACGTGGGAGGCATCGATGCAGTCAAAATTCAGCAGGGCATCCGCGTCATCGAGGATGAACAGCGATGTCGGCGCGTCGGGACAGAGGAGGCCAGGGTCCGCGCACGTCTGTGCGGAAAGCGGGCTCGTCAGGGCCACAAGGGCCAAAGCGCCCCAAAAGGACCGTGTGGAAAGGGTACACATGGATTCAAAATCGAAGGTAGCCGCACCAGCGTCCCGTCATCGGACACCGGCAGGGATTATCAACAACGCAGGTGGGGCGGGAAGCGTTGTCCGGCGCGTCAATCCGCCAGTGCAACCAACACGGCGCCCTTCTCGACAGCATCGCCAGCCGACACGCAGATGGTGCCCACCTGACCGTCTCCGGCAGCGCGCAGCACGTTCTCCATTTTCATCGCTTCCAAGACGAGCATGGGGTCTCCTTCTGACACGGACTGGCCCTCTGCCACCAAGATGTCGATGACCTTGCCCGGCATGGGCGCCAGCAATTCCTTCGAGGCAGCGGAAGCCGCATCCTCCAGTCCCATGCGCTCCATCATCTGCTCGCGGAGGCCGTGCACCGCCCAGCGGTCGGAAACGCCATCGAGGGTGACCACCCAATCGCCGTCCTCCTCTTGGTGCACCGATACCCGGTGGTTGCGCTGGCCCATGCGCACCCACCACAGACCGCGGGCATCCTGGTGAAGCGTGGCTGCATCCGGAGCGCTGGGAGCGGGGTTTCCTTGGGGATCGCGGTAAGCGGACATGGCATGCAATTTACCGCCGCCATCGTCGAACTTGCACGCCATGGCCGGTCTCTACGTGCACATTCCCTTTTGCGCCCAGGCCTGCACCTATTGCGACTTCCACTTCACCACCCGCCTGCACGACCGGGACGCCATGGTGGATGCCCTTCGCCAGGAAATCCGAACCGCCCTCCCCCACTGGTCTGGCGAGCGTTTCACCACCCTGTATTTCGGCGGAGGGACGCCCAGTCTGATGGGGCCGGCCGCCTTGGCCGACATCGCGGAAGAGGCCTTTCGGGGCGCCCATTGGGACCTCGAAGAATGGACCGTCGAAGCCAATCCGGAAGACCTTGACCCGGCCACATTGGAGGCGTTTCGGGCCGCCGGCGTGAACCGGCTTTCCATTGGCGTGCAAAGCTTCCAGCGGGATGTGTTGACGTGGATGCGCCGAATCCACGGTGCGGACAAGGCCGAGGCGGCAGTCAACAACGCGGCAGCGGCCGGATTTGACCACCTCTCCCTCGACCTCATCTACGGGGTACCCGTGGGTGGAGAAGACCGATGGGAGCGCGATTTGGAGACCGCGCTTTCTCTGCCTGCCGACCACCTGAGCGCCTACATCCTGACCGCCGAACCCCGCACCCTGTACGGACATCAGCTGCAGAAAGGCGAGCTTCAGGAGCCCCCCGATGAGCAGGTGTTGCGCGAGTACGAGAAGCTCATCCGGACCACAGCCGGCGCAGGATTCGAGCACTACGAGGTCTCGAACTTCGCCAAGCCCGCAGGCCGAAGCCGCCACAACAGCGCGTACTGGGACGGGGTGCCCTACCTCGGCATCGGCCCCGGGGCCCACAGCTTCCGCAACCGCTCGAGGTGGTGGAATGCCCGGTCCAACGCCCGGTACCTCCAGGCTTCCGCGGCGGGCGACTTTGGGCCACAACGGAGCAGCGAACCCCTCAGTGCCGAAAACCGGTTCAACGAAGCGCTCATGACGGGTCTGCGCAGAACCGAGGGGGTCCACCCAGGACAGCTTTTGGAAGACAGTGGAGTCGACCTCCAATCCAACCCAGAATTGGACCACTTGATCGCCGCCGGCAGGTTGGAGTGGAATGGGGAACGGATTCGCATTCCCGAAACACACTGGCCCACGGGAGATGCGATCACCGTGGAATTGATGGTCTGATCAACGGTCGGCCACCAGCTTGGCTCGGCGGCGCTTGAGGGCCACGTCCAGGAACACGCTCGAAATCAGCAGGGCGGCACCGCCATAAAATCCGGGGGGCATCACTTCTTCTTCTCCGAAGACGGCCAAGGCCAACAGAATCGCATAAATCGGCTCGAGGTTGATGGCCATGGCGACTGTGAACGGGCTGAGGACCCGCATCACTTCCACCGTCACCGCAAAGGCAATGGAGGTCGCCAACAGCCCGAGCAACAGCAACCACACCCAGTCTGCCCGTGTCGGGCCCGCGTCGGGCCACCCTCCGGCCACCGTGATCCACACCCCGAGAACCACACAGGCCACCGCCAGCTCCAAGCGCGACACGGACAGCGCCGACGCCTTTTGGCTCCACACGCTGTTGAGGGTGCCAAACAAGGCTGCGCAAAAGGCGCTCACCAACGCCAGGGCCATGCCCTGCCATTGGTCGACATCCACCCGGTACATCCACCAAAGCCCGACCATGGCCACCACCCCGAGCCCCAGCTCTGCCGGGTCCACTTTTTTGCGCCGCACCACCGGTTCGATGAGCGCGACGAAAAAGGGCACGGTGGCCATGACCGCCAAGGCCAGGGACACCGTACTCGCCTTGATGGCGCCGAAGAAGGTCACCCAATGCAAGGCCACAAGGCCGCCCGTGAAGGCCACGGGCCAACGCACGGATTTGGGCATGGCCACAGCGCGGCCCCGCAACACCATCCAGGCGTGGAGGCCCAAGGCGCCAATCAGCGTCCGCCAGAACACCAGCGGCACGGCAGACAAGGAAATCAACTTGCCAAAGACCCCGGTGAAGCCGAAGACCACCACAGTGGCGTGGAGCAACAGGCCAGCCCGGGTACGCGTCATCGAATTCAGTCGACGGCGACGGGCCAGGTCCACGTTTCACCACCCCGGCCTTGCAAGACCAGCAGGTGCCAACCGGGGCGCACGCCTTCTGCACTGACCTGCCATTCCGCACCGGCCACCTGTCGGCCGCCGCTGCGAACGACGCGCCCTGCGGCATCGCGCAACACCCAACGGTCGATGTCCGCATCCAGACGCACGCGCAAGGGGCGCCCTTCTCCAAACGGAACCGGTCCCGCATTCAACCGAAGGCCTTGTCCCAACTCCGACACGGCGATGGTACTGGTGTCAGGGAAGACCACCGTCACCTCCTGGGTGGCTTGATCGGTACAGATGCCGTCGGTGCTCGTCGCCGTCAAAATCACGGTGTACGTGCTGTCTGTTGGGAACGTGTGCTCCGGAGACACTTCCGAACTCAATGGCGACCCATCGCCGAAGCTCCAGAAATACCCCCCGGCTCCCATGCTTTGGTTGTCGAATGGCACCGGCCCGTCCTCACTGTCCCAGGGGGAAGGCGCTGAGAAATCCGCCATCACCGGCTCGGACAGGTCGAAGCTCCCCCGCGGCAGGATGGTGTACCCGTCGAGGAAAGGGGCATCGTCGTCGCGTTGGCCCCCGATGCCCGTCACCCCAAATACACCTTCCGGTGCTTCTGCGCCAAACAAGTCTGTGTCAGCGTCGATCACCATTTTGTACAAGTCTGCACCCGTGGACACATAGACGTCGAACTGCGGCGCCGCGTTGGTCCACTCGGCGGGGTTGACCAGCTCCACACACTTCAGGCGAATCAGGTCGCTCTCGGTGTCTTCGTCCAGCGCATTGACGAGCTGCGGTTCGTTGAGTGGCTGGTCCTGCGCGGCGAGGATGAGCGTGTCGGCCACGATTTGCGCCCGGCCCAAGAACTGCTGGATCGAGCCGCGGATGCGGACGCTGTCGCCCTCCTGCACCAGGTAGTTGAAATTGTCGACCGGACTCCACACTTCGATGCCCGAAGTCGGGTCAATGATGGTGAACCGCAAACCGGACGGATAGGTGTTGAAGCCGTGGACCACGCCCCGCAATTCACAGGGAATCAGCAAGCTGTCCAGCACGCCGTTGACATCGATGCCCCGCACATCCGCGATGGGATAATGGGGGAACCCCAGGTCGCTGGGAGCAATGGAGACCGTCAATTCGTCCGTGGCCACCACGGCATTGTCCGACAGCACGGTCAGCACGAGGGTAAACGTCTCGAGGCCCTCCGGTTCGAAGTCGTCGACGATGCCCACGGTGAAGGACTGGGCCTCCAACCATCCCTGTGGGAACGTGAGGTTCAGGGGAAACAGGGTGCCGAAATCCGCCACCGGCGTGGCCGTGCCACCGGCCAAAACGGACACTTCGACGTCGACTTCTGCAATCGGCAGGTCGATGGGCAACTCGATCTGCAGCACGTCGCCCTCAAAGGCCACCAACTCCGAGACACCGAAGCCCACGGTGGGCGTCGCATTGGTGTCGATGCCGCACGGGTTGGCCGTGTGTTCCCCGAAGTAGTCGTACGTGTTTTCGGGGTAGTCCTGCCATTGGTACTGAACCACCGACCAATCGTCGGAACCGACCGTCACGTCTGAGTTCCGGACCAGCGTGTGGTGCAGCATGGTGACGTCATTGACCGGCCAACCTTCTCCGGGGTTGACCCCCACATCCCCCAGAACATCCACTTCCACACCATTGCGCTCGAGCGTGGTGGCGTCGTTGCCGTTGAACAGGGTGACGTCGTCGATGAGGTCTGCCAGCTGGAGCAGGAATGGCGGAGCAAGGGGGTTGACAATGGTGTAGACTTCCCCCGGCCCGAGGGTGCCGCTCAGCTGCACCTCATGGGTCGCCACGGTGCTGCCGTTGTTGTACGTTTTGACCGCGTATTCACTGAGGTCAGCGGTGGTGGTGGCGCTGGGGTTGTAGAGTTCCAATCCCTTGTCCCAACCGGTGCCGTCGAGGTATTCAGAAAAGAAGAGGTCCACACACAATCCGCTGGGGTCGCAAGGGAGGATGGACACGTCCAGCGGCTCGCCGGAGAGGGAGCCGCAGGAATCGGCCACCACGCCACCCACAGGCGCCCCAAACACAATCGAGGCCGAATCCAACGGGCCCAAGTGGCTGTAACCGTAAACCTCGTACTCCCCGAGTCCGAGCCCCTCGAAATCGTATTCGGCCACCGACGTGGTGTCGAGCAACAGGCCATTCGCGTCAGCGATCAAGAAGGTGTGGTCCGCGTCGGGGCTCTGCGTGACGTAACCAAAGTGAACCAGCGTGTTGGCAAACGTGAAGCAGCCGATGGCCTCGTCTGCGCCCGCGGCGGTGTAGATCTGGCCACCATCGCAACTGGGCGGCAAGCAATAGATGCGCTCCACTTGCACCGGAATGGCGCTGAACGCCACGCAGCCCGAGGCAGAAATGCTGTCATAGGGCGCGCCGACGGCGATGGATGCGGGGTCGAGTTCACCGTCATAGCTCATGCCCCAAACGAGGCAGGTGCCTGTGGGGGAGCCGGAAAAATCGTAACCGAGGTTGCCTTCTCCACCCGGCACCACGTCGATGACTTCGCCGTCGAGGTTGGTGATGACCAACCCGTATGCGCTTTCCAGGGCGTTGGAGGAGGCCGTGAACGGCAAGAACCCGCCCGGGAGGTCCACACAGACGGTGGCCACGCCCCCCTCTTCGCCTTGCGCCGTCAGCGTTCCGCCATCGCAATCCAACAGGTTGGTCATGCCCGGGGTCGGCTGCTGCAAGACCATCTGGTCGGAAGCAAATGCGGGGCCCCCATCCGGGAGGCGGGCCCAGGCCAATTCGCTCCCGATTTCCGGGCCGTACAACCACTCGTCAATTTGCGGCTGGCCAGGGGTGAGGCTGTCGATCAGGAAAGGGTTGGTCTGGTCGGCCGTGCCATATACCACGGCGTCCAACAAGCCCACCGTCGTCAAGGGCGTTCCAACGGGAAAGTCCGCGCTGTCTCCGAGAAACAAGGCCACAGCGTCACCGCCATCTCGCAGCAATCCCGGCTCGAACACCACGTCGGAAGCCGCAATCTGAGGATTGCCCAACACGAAGAACCCGGCGCTGTCCAATTGGTGGCCATCCAAGTCGAACGCCGCATAAACATTGGTGGTCACCAGATTACCACCTCCCTTGTAGAAGACCGCAATGTGGCCGTCGAGCAGGGCGTTGGGCTCGCCAAACAGCTCCACGAATTCCAAGCTGTCCGGAACGGTGTTGCTGTCGGCGTCGACTTCATTGATGAAGACCTCCTGGGCGTGGGAGCCGGTGGAAGCCAAAAGGGTCGCTGTGAGGCACAATGCCGTGATCGCGAAGGTCTTGGGTGCTGAACGCATGGCCAATGGGTTGGAATCAGGCGCGAAAGTAGCGTGAGTTCCATGCCCCCGCTTTAACAAGTGATGAATTCACATGTGCATTGCGGACGTAACTTCAGGGGTCCGGATTCCGTTCCACCCGCACACGCCCCATGCCCCACGAACCACAGGACTTGAAACAGCGGCTCGACGCCTTTGTCCGGAAGTACCACCGCAATGAAATGCTGCGGGGCTTCCTGATTCTGGCCGCCTCACTTCCTGTCGCGTGGTTGACCGTCTTGGCGCTGGAGGCTGTGGGCCGATTCGGAATGGGCACCCGAACCGCGCTGTTTTACCTGTTCGTGGCCAGCGTCTCCTGGGTCGCCGTCCGGTATTTGCTGCTCCCTGGGCTGCGTCTGCTTCGACTTCGCGCCGGACTCAACCACGACCAGGCAGCCCGCATCATCGGCCGCCATTTCCCGGACATCGAAGACCGGCTTCTCAACACCCTGCAGCTTCAAGCCAGCGCCGAAGACCATCCGGAAAGCCGGGAATTGCTGCTGGCCTCGATTGCACAGCGCAGCGACCAACTGAAGCCCTACCGGTTCACCGCGGCGGTCGATTTTGGCGAAAACAAGCGCTACCTCAAATACGTCCTTCCCCCGCTCGCCTTGTTTGCCGGATTGTACCTGGCGCTGCCCGACGCCATGGAGGCCCCGACGGCCCGGTTGATCCACCACCGCACCGAGGCGCTGGACATGCCCGACTTCCGCTTGATCCATGAGGGGTCTCTGGAAGCCTTGGCCCGCACCGACTATGCCCTCGTCATCCGCACTGAAGGCACCGTGGTCCCGGCCCGCGTCGACGTGCTCGCCGGAGAAGGGCGGTTTCGAATGGAGCGCGATGCGGAAGGCCGGTGGACCCACACCTTCCGCTCCGTTCGAGCGAGCATGGACCTCGTGGTGGTCGCGCCGGGCACGCCCGATTTGCCGCTGCGCCTTGTGGTGCTTCCTCGGCCGGAGTTGCAGGACCTTCAATTGACCGTTACCCCACCCTTGCACACCGGCCTC
>CBFHWV010000062.1:1326-11467 GCA_965659565.1 uncultured Flavobacteriales bacterium | reverse complement strand
CCTTCTCCATCGCGGATGGCCAGTTGCCGTCCAATGCGGGTGCCGGCTATGTCATCCGCCGCATCCTGCGCCGTGCCGTGCGATACGGGTACAGTTTCCTTGGATTTGACCGCCCCTTCTTGTTTGAATTGGTGGACATCATGGCCGCGGAGATGGGCGATTTCTTCCCCGAACTCCGCGCCCAACAGGCTTTGATTGCCAAGGTGATGAAGGAGGAAGAGGAAGGGTTTCTGCGCACCCTCGACAAGGGCATTCAGCGCCTGGAGGAGAAGATTTCCGGGGCCGATCGGCTCGGCGGTGAGGCGGCCTTCGAGCTCTACGACACCTATGGCTTCCCCATCGATCTGACCGCCCTGATCTGCGCGGAAAACGGCGTGGAAGTGGACCATGCCGGATTCGAATCGGCCCTCACCCGTCAAAAGGACCGCTCCCGCGCGGCCGGCAAGGTCGAGGCCGGGGATTGGCATGTCCTCGAGGACGACAAGGTGGAGGAATTCATCGGGTACGACCGCATGGAAGCCGAGGTGCGCATCACCCGCTGGCGGGAGGTCAAAGTCAAGGACAAAACCCGCTTCCAGCTCGTGTTCAACTTGACCCCCTTTTATCCGGAAGGTGGAGGCCAGGTGGGAGATACAGGAGCGCTGATCGCGGCGGACGGCACATCATTGCCCATCCTGACCACCCGCAAGGAGAACGAGCTCATCCTCCACATCGCGGAGCAGCTGCCTGCCGATGCCAGCGGGACCTTCACCGCCCGCGTCCACAGCGCCAAACGGCATGAGACCACGCTGAACCACACGGCGACCCACCTCTTGCACGAGGCCCTGCGCGGTGTGCTGGGCACCCACGTCGAACAGAAGGGGTCGCTGGTCAAAGACGCCGCGCTCCGATTCGACTTCAGCCACTTTCAAAAGGTCTCTCCCGAGGAACTGCTCGAGGTGGAAACCCGCGTGAATGCCGCCATCCGCGAGAACCGTGCGCTGGACGAGCGCCGCAACATCCCCCTCGAAGAGGCCAAGGCGGCCGGCGCCATGATGTTGTTTGGCGAGAAGTACGGGGACACCGTGCGCATGATCGGCTTTGGTTCGAGCGTGGAACTCTGTGGCGGCACCCACGTCGGGGCGACTGGAGAAATCGGCTTGTTCCGCATCACCTCGGAAAGCGCTGTGGCGGCTGGGATTCGCCGCATCGAAGCCGAAACCGGGCAACGCGCTGTAGCGGGCACGGTGGCCCAACGCGATCTGTTGCGGCGCACCACGGAAGCCCTCAAAGGGCCGTCCGACCTGGTCGGCGCCATCGAAGACCTGCAATCCAAAGTCGCTGCCCTGCAGAAGGAAGTCGAAGGCCATCGCCGCGAACAGGCCATGGGCATCAAGCGCCAATTGGTGGCGGACATCGAACGACCTGGCGGAGACGGCACCCCGGGCATGCTCGTGGCCGAAGTGTCCCTCGACGCCGGCGCCATCAAGGACATTGCCTTTCAGCTCAAAGCCGAAGCCGCGCCACTCTTTGCGGTCCTGGGCAGCCGGACCGGTGGAAAGCCCACCATCACCTGCCTCATCACCGAGGAGCTCGCACAGGAAAAGGATTGGAATGCCGGACAACTGGTCCGGGAATGGGGCCGCCACATCCAAGGTGGAGGCGGCGGACAGCCGTTCTTCGCGACGGCGGGCGGCAAAAATGCCGACGGCATCCCCGACGCGCTCGACGCGGCGAGGGCCCTGTTCAAGGGGTGATCAGGCGAAGGCCGTGTCGGCCTGCTTGTTGTACACCGGACCTTGGTATTCCTCGTTGTAGGCCAGCCCAAGGTTGAGCACGTAAAAGGCGTTGAAAGCCACCACCAAGACGTAGTCCAACCAGTGGTGCTTCCCAAAGCTTTGCGCCAATTCAATCATCCACTTGGCCAGGAAGTACAGGTTGATGCCGGGAACGAGCACCCAAAGTGCATGCGTCTCCGGGCGACCCACGATGCGCATCAGGGCGACGAGATTGAGGCCGGGAACAAAGGCATGCCAGAACGGCTGGCCTGCTTTGTCATACAGGCGGGCAGCGCCACTGGCGGCAATCATGCCCAGAAAAACGATGAGTACGGCGCGTTGGCTGATGTCCATGTGATGTGGGATTGCTAACACAAGGTAGACGGCGTACTTTGGACACGGTTGCCTCCAAGTTCCTCCTCATCAACAACTTGACCTTGATGAAGGCGCCGTCAGGGCTCAGTCAAGGGTGACATACCGCCGCACGTCGTCGGCCGTTACTTCGTCCCCGCAGAGGATCACCAGCCGCTCCACCACATTGCGCAACTCCCGGATGTTGCCCCGCCAAGGCGCCTTGGACAGCACCTTGAGCGCGGCCGGAGCAAACATCGGCGCAGGCACTCCAAGATCGGCCGCTACTCCTCCGAGGAAATGCTCCACCAGCAACGGAACGTCTTCGCTGCGCTCAGCGAGGCTCGGCAAATGGATGGGGATGACGTTGATCCGGTGGAACAGATCCTCGCGAAAACGTCCTTCGGCAATTTCAGTCGCCAGGTCCTTGTTTGTGGCGGCCAAAACGCGGACATCGACAGAGATGTTCTTGTCGCCGCCCACACGCTGAATCACCTTTTCCTGCAAGGCACGCAGCATTTTGGCCTGCGCCGGCAGGGCCATGTCCCCGATTTCATCCAGAAACAACGTACCGCCTTGTGCCTGCTCGAACCGGCCCTTCCGCTGCTTGATCGCGCTCGTGAAGGCCCCCTTTTCGTGGCCGAACAACTCCGATTCGATGAGCTCTGCCGGAATGGCGGCACAATTGACCTCGACAAATGGCCCTCCCTTGCGTGTGCTCATGGCGTGGATGTGACGGGCCACCACCTCCTTGCCGGTGCCATTGGCGCCCGTGATCATGACCCGGGCATCCGTGGGGGCCACCTTTGCGATGATGCCGCGGATGTCCTCCAAAGCGGCACTTTGCCCGACCATGTCGTGCCCATCCCCATTGCGCTTGCGCTGTCGCAACACCACCGTCTCCTTGCGCAGCTCCTCCCGGTCGGTGGCATTGCGCAGGGCGACCAGCACCCGGTTCAAGTCGAGCGGCTTTTCGATGAAATCGTAAGCGCCTGCTTTCAACGCTTGCACGGCCAACGCCACACTGCCGTGTCCAGTCATGATGATGACCGGGGTGGACACGCCCTTGAGCGCCAAGGCCTCGACGACCTCGATGCCGTCTTTGCCCGGCATTTTCACATCGCAAAACACCACATCGAACTTTCCGTCCAAGGCGGCCTTCAGCCCACTGTCCCCATCTTCCGCGTCGACCACCTCGTGTTTCTCGTACTCGAGAATGTCGCGCAAGGCATGCCGGATGAGTCGTTCGTCGTCAATGATGAGAATGCGGGCCATGGTGCGAAAATCGCCGTTGGCGGTCAATCTTCCCGCACCACCTCGGCTTTGGGCCGCCATTCCACCGACAGCCCGCTGGAAATGCCGCTGGCGGCCTCGACCAGGAGGCCTTCTGCGACGGTGTGGCGCGAGCGGCGCACTTCCTCCAAGGTGGGGAAACGGTCGAGCACATGGCCGATCAATGTGCACGCGATGGCCATGTAGGGCACCCGGTCGGGGTGGATGCCCGGCGTGCTGTGAAGCTCCTCCTTGGACAACTTGGCCAAGGCTTGACACCGGGACTTCAAGGTGGACAAGGGCAAAAGGTCCGCGACCCTTGGGTTGCCCCAGGCCGCAGCCGGATCCTCGACGGAGGCCAAGGCATTGAAAGCGCCGCTCGTCCCCACCAAGAGCGACGGAGTCACTGCGCCGAGTTCCGCTTGAACCGGATCCAATGCCGCGTCCACAATCCGCTTCAAGGAGGACACATCCGAGACCTTGAGCGGATCGGCGGGCTTGATCCAATCCGTCAACCGGGCAACCCCAATGTCCAAGCTGTATCGACCATGGACCTGATTGCGGTCCCACACCACACATTCGACACTCCCCCCTCCAATGTCCAGGGTCAGCGCCGTCCGGTCACCCAAGGCGGATGCGGGAACGGTGTCCGCCACGCCCAAGTGAATCCAATGGGCCTCCTGCTCGCCCTCGATCACGTCAATGGCCCACCCCTGTTCCGCGGCCCGGCGCAGGAATTCTTGGGCATTGGCCGCATCCCGCAATGCACTGCACCCCACGGCCCGGAAGTGGGTCACCCCGAGGTTGAGGGCAGCTTCCCGAAACGAGGTCAGCACGTCCAGTCCCCGCCGCATGCGCGCTGGCGAGAGCCGTCCAGTCCGAAAACTGTCGGCGCCGAGCTGGACCAGTCGCCGCTGCTGAAACACCGTGGTCCACCCTTCTGGGGTGATTCGCGCCACGTGAAGGGTGAAGGTGTTGGTGCCGCAATCGGCGATCGCCACACGGTATCTGCGCTCAGCGTCCATGGCCTTTGAACCACTGCGCGATCAACTTCCAGCCGGTCTGACCTCCTTGGTGCAACACGCCATGGCGGTAAATCCGTCCCGCCAACCACAGGGCGCCTCGTGCAGTCAGAAGCAGCAGCAACCAGGACCCCACCACTTCCCACAGCGACACCCCGACCGCCACGCGCACCAGCATCATGACCGGGGACGTGAGCGGAAACCAGCTCAAGACGGAAAACGCCGCCATCTCTGGATTCTGCAACGCGCCGCTCCCCACGATGTAAGCGAACATCAACGGCAGGATGATGGGGAACACCATGCCCTGCCCCTCCTGCTCGGAAGCGACGGAAGCGCCGACGGCGGCAAACAGACTGCCGTAGAGGAGGTATCCCCCGATGAAGAAACCGATGGTGCTCAGGGCCATCAGCCCCCAATCGATGTCCAGCAGAATGGCGGTGAACTCATTTTCCGCCATCACGGTCAACAGGTCGGCAGGCACCTCTTGGCCCATGCCCATGGCCCCTCCAGAGGTCAGGGCGCCACTGTCAAAAAAGAGCTGAAAAGCCGAGAAAACGGCGGTGGACAACACGCTCCAGGCCACCAGTTGGGTGAGCGCAACCGCCCCTGTTCCGATGACCTTTCCGAGCAACAGCTCCTCGGGACGCACCGCTGCGATGAGCACTTCAATGACGCGGTTGGACTTCTCTTCAATGACGCTGCGGAGAATGAATCCGCCATAGACGGCGAGCACCAGAAACAACACGGCACTGAACAGAAATCCGATGCCACCGCGCACTTCTTCACCTCCGCCTTCGGTCCGCCCCACCTCAGACACTTCCCGGTCCACCAGCGTCAAGTCCAACTTCAAACGCTGGTAGGCCGCCCAGTCCAAATCCGTGCTCGACAAGACCCGCGCATGCTCCATGGCACGGCTCAGGTCCCGCTCAATGTGACGCTTGGCGACCATGCCAGGGGACGTTTCATAGACGATGTATCCCGCCTGATTCTGCATCACCGACTCGTCATACTCCACCAGCACGGTGTAGCCCTCTGCCTGCCAGATGCTGTCCGCTGGCGCCTCGCGGACAAAACGGTACTCGTGATGGGCCCGTTCGGGGAAGCACCCCGGACACCTCGGCACATGTTGGCCCGTCGCCACATCCAACCGGGTGATGAGCCCCGGGGCGTCTTCCACGAGAACCTTGTGGTGAGGCTCGGTGCTCTCGGTCAACAACACCACCCCAGCGACGAAGCCAACGGTCAAAAACGGCATGAGCAGGGTGCTGATGACGAAGGAGCGCTTCAACACCCGCGTCCGCCACTCCCGGTAAATCACAGCGCCGATCAACCCGCCCTTCATGCCGCTTCCGTTTGGGCCCCAGCCGCGTCCACAGCTTGGATGAACAGCGATTCCATGGTGGGGCGAACCTTCACGAATTCCAGCAGGTCCACCGATGCAGCCAAGGCTTGCAACACAGCCGAAGGGTGGGCGGGGTCGCGAAGGCGAATGTGGGCCCGCTTGACGCCCTCAGCCACAGCGGGTTCAATGCGATCCAGATGGGCCATGGCACCCAAGGCGGACGTGAAGGCGAGATTCTGGCCCCGGAACACGACTTGCTGCTCTCCGGCCCACCCCTCCTCGCGAAGGACGTCGGCCTGTCCGGACAGCACCACCTCGCCACCGTTGAGCAAGACCACCTCATCACAAAGGCGCTCCACGCTCGGCATGTCATGCGTGGACAGCAGAATGGACGTCCCATCGGCAGCCAATTCGCGGACCGCATCGATGATGCGCCGGGCATTGATCGGATCGAAGCCGCTCAAGGGCTCATCGAGGATCAGCAAGGATG
Organism: uncultured Flavobacteriales bacterium; assembly: GCA_965659565.1. Taxonomy (GTDB): domain Bacteria; phylum Bacteroidota; class Bacteroidia; order Flavobacteriales_D; family Sanyastnellaceae; genus UBA8752. The sequence goes on along the minus strand of CBFHWV010000062.1, from coordinate 5,233 downwards.
GCTTGTGAACGACCGTGCAGATGAATTGGATTTTCTGGGCCATCCCCTTGGAGATGTCAGACACCTTGCGGTCCCACCAACCGTCGACTTCGAGGCGCTCAAACCACACCTTCAGGGCTCGGATGGCGTCGGCCTTGGCCATGCCTTTGAGCCGGGCGAAGTAGACCGCCTGCTCGCCGACTTTCATGTCTTTGTACAGGCCGCGCTCTTCCGGCAGATACCCAATGCCGCGTACACCCTCGCGGGACCAAGCCTCTCCATTGAGACGAATGGACCCGGCGTCCGGTTCGACAATGCCCATGACACTGCGAATGAGCGTGGATTTCCCCGCACCGTTGGGTCCGAGCAAGCCCATGATGCTGCCGGGTTGGACCGAAAAGCTGACCCCCTTCAAGACGCGCTTGGCCCCGTAGGCTTTCTCCAATTGCGCGATGTCGAGGGCGGGTGTCATCAGCTGAACATGTCCCGGACGCGGTCAAAGAACCCTTTGTCGCGGGCGTCGGGATTGGGTTGGAAGTTCGCCGCCTCGCGCCAACTTTCCAACGTCTTGCGCTCCTCAGCCGTCAGCTCTTGGGGCGTCCAGACATTGAGGTTGACCAGCAAATCGCCACGGCCATAACTGTCCACAGAAGGCAATCCCTTGCCCTTGAGTCGGACAATCTTGCCGCCTTGGGTGCCGGCCTCGATGCGAATCTTGGCCTTGCCCGACAGCAGGGGAATTTCCACCTGAGACCCCAGGGTGGCATCGATGAACGAAATGTGGTGGTCGAGATGGAGGTTGCGGCCGTTCCGGGTGAAGTCGTCGTGGTCGGCTTCGCGAATCTGCACGAGCAAATCCCCAGGGATGCCGCCAGCGGGAGCCGCATTGCCCTTGCCGCGCAAGTTGAGCTGCATGCCGTCTTCCACACCTGCGGGAATTTCAATCTCCACCACCGTCTCCTCCCGGCGCAACCCATGCTGGTCTGCATCCTTTGGCTTGGACTTCACACTGCGGCCGAGACCGCCACACGATGGACACGTGGACGCCGTCTGCATCTGTCCAAGAATGGTGTTGCGCACCTGCCGAACTTGCCCCATACCGCCGCATTGCCGGCACGTGTCGTACTCAACCCCTTCTGCCTGTACGAGCCGGAACACTTTGACCTTTTTGGTCACGCCTTCGGCGATTTCTTCCAGCGTCAACTGCACTTTGATGCGCAGGTTGGACCCTTTGGTGCGGCGCGGTCCGCGCGGTCCACCGCCCCCGAATGCATCTCCAAACGCCCCGCCAAAGATGTCTCCGAACTGGCTGAAGATGTCGTCCATGTTCATCCCGGCACCTCCCCCTGCGGCGCCACCGACTCCGGCATGGCCGAACCGGTCGTATTTGGCCCGCTTCTGCTCATCGCTGAGCACCTCGTAGGCCTCGGCGGCTTCCTTGAACCGCCCCTCCGCATCGGCGTCGTCGGGATTCTTGTCCGGGTGGTACTTGATGGCCAGCTTGCGGTAGGCCTTCTTGATGTCGGCCTCCGAGGCGCCCCGGTCTACGCCGAGGGTTTCGTAGTAATCGCGCTTGGACATGGACTGAATCAGTTGCCGACCACGACCTTGGCGAACCGAAGCACGCTGTCGTGGAGTTGATACCCTGGCTCCACCACGTCGACCACTTTTCCTTTCAGGTCTTCGCTGGGTGCTGGAATCTGGGTGATGGCCTCGTGAAGGTCCGTGTCGAATTCGGCCCCTTTGGCCTCCATCCTGCGAACACCGCGGGCCTCAAGGATGCCGCGCATCTTCTGACCAATCAGCCGATAGCCTTCCTGAACTTGGGCCAAGTCCTGACCGTCTCCTGCGGCTTCGGCCCGCTCAAAATCATCGAGCACGGGCAGCATGGCTTCACTGAGGTCCCGGCCAGCACTGCGCACGAGGTCGGCACGCTCCCGCATGGTCCGCTTCCGGAAGTTGTCGAACTCCGCGTACAGGCGCAGGTACTTGTCGCGCCACGCCTCCTCGTCCTCGGAAAGGGATTCACCTGTGGCTTGGGGCTCTTCGTCCGAAGCGCCTTCTTCTCCCTGTTCCTGGGCAACGTGTTCCTCGGATTCCTGAGCGGCCTCCTGGGTCTCCGGGTTGTGGAGGGGTTCCTCCTCGTTCATGGCGTGCAGCATGGGATTGCGAATTTGCACCACGCACTCCAATGCACGTGCCATCCCGTTGAAGACGGACATCGTGGCAGGGAGCACGACCCCCTGTCAGTTCGCAGTGCAGAACCTGTCAGGCTTGTCAGAGCTTGGCGACGTGGCGGTCAATCTGAATGTGCAGCTCCATGCCGCGCAGGTTTTTCGCGACAATGATGCCGTTCTCATCGACGAGGAAGCTCATCGGGATGCTGCTCACCCCATACAACGCGGCGGCTTCACTGTCCCAACCTGCGAGGTCGCTGCCGTGCCAATCCCAATCCAGTTCGTCTTGCTTGATCGCCTTCTCCCAGCTCTCCTGCTTGCGGTCCAAGGACACGCTGGCCACGGTGAATCCGTCCGCCGTCTTGAATTTCGCCTTGCGGTATTTCTTGAAGGCATTCACCACGTTGGGGTTCTCGCGGCGGCACGGGCCGCACCAGCTCGCCCAGAAGTCCACCAGCACCAACTGGCCGCGCAGGTCGCTCAAGCGCACCTGCTCCCCGTCCACGCCATTCAGGATCAACTCAGGGGCCAAGTCACCGACATTGGAGCCAATGCGGGGCTCGTCTTGGGCAGTGCCCATCAGCGTGAAGGCCAAGAAAGCCACGGTCATGGCCACGGAAAAACGGGGAAGAGACAGAGAATTCATTTCGAAGAACAATTTACGGACTGAACGGCGGGCAGACTCACCTCAGTCTGCGAGGCGCTCAATGTGGGCGCCCAAGGCGCGCAAGCGGTGCTCGATGTATTGGTAGCCGCGGTCAATCTGGCCAATGTTGTGGATGGTGGACCGGCCCTCTGCACTCAGTGCGGCCATGAGCAGTGACACGCCGGCACGGATGTCCGGAGAGGTCATGGTGACCCCGCGCAATGGCGCTTTGCGGTCGAGGCCGATGACCGTCGCCCGGTGCGGGTCGCACAGGATGATTTGGGCCCCCATGTCAATGAGCTTGTCCACGAAGAACAGGCGGGACTCGAACATTTTTTGGTGGACGAGCACACTGCCCCGGGCCTGCGTGGCTGTGACCAGAAGGATGGACAACAAGTCCGGCGTGAATCCTGGCCAGGGCGCATCGGCCACAGTGAGGATGGAGCCGTCGATGAAGGTGTCGATTTCGTAATGCTCCTGAGCGGGCACGAAGAGGTCTTCTCCACGGCGTTCCAGCTGGATTCCCATGCGCTGGAAAACCCGTGGAATCTGCCCCAGATCGTCCCAGCTGACGTCCTTGATGGTCAACTCGCCCTTGGTCATGGCCGCCATGCCAATGAAGCTGCCGATTTCGATCATGTCCGGCAAACAGCGGTGCTCGCATCCACCCAAGGTTTCGACGCCTTCGATGGTGAGCAGGTTGGACCCCACCCCGGAAATCTTGCCGCCCATGCGGTTGATCATCTTGCAGAGCTGCTGCAGATAGGGCTCGCAGGCCGCGTTGTAAATGGTGGTGGTGCCCTTGGCCAATGCCGCGGCCATGACGATGTTGGCGGTACCGGTCACCGACGCCTCATCCAGCAGCATGTGGCTGCCCTGCAGGCCATTCGGGGCCTCGGCGCGGTAAAAGCTCTCTCCGGAATCATAGCGGAACGTGGCACCCAGGTTTTCGAAGCCGATGAAGTGGGTGTCCATCCGACGGCGGCCGATCTTGTCGCCACCAGGCTTGCTCATGTAGCCTTTTCCAAACCGGGAAAGCAACGGCCCCATGACCATCACACTGCCGCGCAGCCCGCTTCCTTTCTGCCGAAACTCCGCACTCTCT
>CBFHWV010000062.1:0-1229 GCA_965659565.1 uncultured Flavobacteriales bacterium | reverse complement strand
CAAACCGGGAAAGCAACGGCCCCATGACCATCACACTGCCGCGCAGCCCGCTTCCTTTCTGCCGAAACTCCGCACTCTCTAGGTAATCGAGGTTCACATCGTCGGCCTGGAACCGGAACGACCCGGCATCCAGCTTCTCGACCTTGACCCCCATGGAGGAGAGCAGGTCGATCAAGCGGTTGACATCCACGATGTCCGGGAGATTGGAAATGGTCACCGGCTCCGCCGTCAGCAGCACGGCACAGACCACCTGAAGGGCCTCATTCTTGGCCCCTTGGGGCGTGATGGATCCATGGAGGGGGTGTCCTCCTTCGATGACGAATGTGCCCATGATGCGGTCGGTGTTTGCCCCCCAAGTTGGCCCGGGAGATGACCGCATTGAACAGCCTCCCAACGGGTTTTCGACAAGGCCGCCGGGGCGGGCGGATCCCGTGATGTCGGGAGAGAAAGACCGCCGAATTCAGCGCTTGCGCTTCCCGCCGCGGTGCTGACGGAAGTTGTTGGAGGTCTTGCGCTTGCTTTTCAGGATCTCGCTGGAGGACACCAGCTCCTGCTCAGCAGGCACGTCTAGGGCGCCGCCGGACATGTCGCGCAATTGCGCCCGGATCAACGCGTCCTCCACCGCGCCCTTGTTCCAGGTGAGGTACTGGCGCTTGAGCAGGTTGGCGATCATCATGGCGAGGGCGGCGCGCTCCTCCCCTTCCGGCATGGCGATGGCCTTGGCAATCAGCTCTTCCACGATGCGGCCATAGAAAGAGGGGCGCTTGCCAATCTGGGTATAGGACAGGGCCTCCGGGCCGGGGTCCTCTTCTGCACGGGGGGGAACGGGAAACGGCGCATCGATGTCCAGTTGCCAATCCGCCATGATGTGCAAATGGCCCCAGAGCTTCTCTTCGTGGTCGGTCATCTCCTTGGATCCCGGCACCAACGTCCGCATCACGCTGACAATGGCGGCGGCGCACTTGGAACGTTCTGCCTTGTCCTCGATGGTGACGCAGTGCGCGATCATCTCGTGCACCACGCGGCCGTATTCCGGAATGGCAATGTGGGTGCGGCGGCTGTTGTAGGTGAGGCCGTCAAAGGCCGCGGTGGTCGGGGTCGTGGGCATGTCGCGATGGACTGGAAATGAGGGGTTCGAAGTCGAACCGGATGCTCAGCGCTTCTTGAAGGTCTCAGACCTGGCGCCGAAGTTGACGAAGTACTCGCCTCGTGCAAGATAGCGCAGGATG
>CBFHWV010000061.1:0-11519 GCA_965659565.1 uncultured Flavobacteriales bacterium | reverse complement strand
GTGGTGTTCACGTACGTCGGGTTCGTGGCATCACCAGAAACAGAAGACAGGAAGTCATCGGAGTTCACCATGGTGACATAGACACGTGAACAGCTGTAGCCAGTCAGGTCTGTCGCACCCAGCGCACCGACCAGCAGGCCGATGTTTTCGGAAACGACTTCGACCTCGACGTCGTAGCCTTCTGGAGCAGGGGCGGAATTGACCGCAATCTGCTGGACTTGAGAGAATGAAGAGGCCCAACAGACGAAGAGGGCCATGAAGAGGGATGTGAGACGCATCACAAGTGGTTTGGTTCCTATGGTTAATCCTGTCGCGAAACAGGCACGTCCAAGTTCTAGAAAGTTGTCGCCCTTCCAAAACCGAGCAGGGCGTCTTGGTCGAATTATACAGGCCTCCCACCCTCTTCACCACCCACCTCGCCGAAATTCAGTTCGGCCAAATGATGTAAGTCGCGCCCCAATCAGGATTTTTTATAGCCCAGTGAGAAATAACACCCGGGCACAAAAGAGGAGCGACGAATACAAATTGAGCCCCCCCCCCACCTACAAGAGGCCAATAGAGCACGGCGCCGGCACCGTTGGAGAAAGTGTAAAACGCACACATTACGGACTTAACGTTCTCATAATGAACCCATCAAGCCGTTGTGTGCTCTGCTCCGACAGAGATCTGGCTGATCACCCGAGAATGCGGAGATAATGCCGGTCACTTTGCACCGGGTTGAAACGAAAAAGGGCCAACCTGATGGTTGACCCTTCTCTGACCTGTGGTCTTGGTTGCGGTGGCAGGACTCGAACCTGCGACCTTCGGGTTATGAGCCCGACGAGCTACCAACTGCTCCACACCGCGATCCATTTTCCCGAATCGGGACGGCGAAGATAGGCAGGTCTCCTTTCTTTGCAAGCTCAAATCCATCCCTGTGTCCACAACGAATGCAAACACGCCGCACCGCGCCGGCTTCGTCAACATCATCGGCTCACCCAACGTGGGCAAGTCCACGTTGATGAACCGACTGGTCGGTGAGCGACTCAGCATCATCAATGCCAAGGCGCAGACCACCCGACACCGCATCATGGGCATCGTCAGCGGAGAGGATTGGCAAATCGTCTACTCCGACACCCCGGGTGTACTGGACCCGGCTTACAAGCTTCAGGAGGGCATGATGAAGTTTGTACGGACCGCCCTTCGGGATGCCGACGTGTTGCTCATTGTCACCACGCCAGAAGAAACCACCCTCGCCCACCCGGAGACCTTGGAGAAGGTGCAGAAAATGGACATCCCCGTGTTGCTGCTTCTCAACAAGGTCGACTTGAGCGATCAAGAAACCGTTGCCGGTCTCATGGCCCACTGGCAGGAGCTCATTCCCCGGGCGGAAATCCACCCCATCAGTGCACTGCACGGCTTCAACTTGGACCACCTTTTGGAACGGATTGTCGCGCTGCTGCCCGAAAGCCCCGCATTCTTCCCGAAGGAGGAAATGACCGACAAGCCAATGCGCTTCTTCGTGTCCGAAATCGTGCGCGAGAAAATCCTCACGCACTGCAAGCAGGAGGTGCCGTACAGCAGCGAAGTCACCGTGGACAGCTTCAAGGCCGACAAGACCAAGGATGGCCGGCCACTGCGTCGCATCCACGCCACCATCCTCGTGGCCCGCGAATCGCAAAAGGCCATCCTGATTGGAACGGGCGGGCAGATGATCAAGCGGTTGGCCACCGACGCACGCAAGGACTTGGAGGGCTTCCTCCGAGAAAAGGTCTTCCTCGAACTCCGCATCAAAGTGGACAAGGATTGGCGGAACGACGAGCGCAAGCTCAAGCAATATGGCTACTTCGATGGTTGATCCCGGCCAGGCGGCCCGTGTCGCCTTCCCCAACGCCAAAATCAATGTCGGGCTTCAGGTCCGCAGCCGGCGTGCCGATGGGTTCCACGAATTGGACAGCCTGTTCCTGCCCATTCCGTGGCGCGACTCGATCGAAATCGCCACCCCGGGCAGCGGCCACGACATCACCTTGCATCTGGCTGGAAATGCCATTGCAGGCGCGACAGAGGACAACCTCATCGTGCGCGCCTACCGCCTTCTTCAGCGGGACTTCGCGGTTCCGCCCTGCGACTTCCACCTCGTGAAAGCCATTCCTTCCGGCGCCGGATTGGGGGGCGGCAGCGCGGATGGCACCACCGCATTGGTGCTGCTCAACCAGCACTTCTCCCTCGGCCTCTCCACTGCCCAGCTGGAGTCGCTGGCTGGAGAGCTCGGTTCGGACTGTCCCTTTTTTGTGCGCAACGCCCCGGCCCGTGTGACCGGACGCGGCGACGTCCTCTCCCCCATCGACCTCGACCTCGACGGCTGGCACATTGCGCTGCTCCACCCCGGCATTCACGTGCCGACCGGTGCGGCCTTCAGTTGGGTCACCCCATCCGATGACCGCCCAGGCTTGGACCAGTGGGCGGGAAGTGGCCCGGAGGATTGGCGGGGACAATTGGAAAACGACTTCACCGCCCCCGTCTGCCAGCGCCATCCGGAGGTCCGTCAAGCCCTGAACCTGATGGTCGAGGCTGGGGCGCGGTTCGCCGACATGAGTGGCAGTGGATCGACGGTCTATGGTTTCTTCCGAGACGTGCCGGAATGGGCAGACTTGCCCGAGCGGTGGGTGCATTGGAGCGGCGCCTTGGCGGAATGACAGCCCACCGGACCTGAAAAACCCACCGGACTCGCCGCGCTCATTTGGGCGCGCGGCGATAGAGCCACCCCCCGAGCAATCCGAAGAGCACATTGGGCGTCCAGGCCGCCACCCCAGGCGGCACGCCGGCATGGATGGCCGAGACCGACATCAACTTGGCGCTGAAGATGTACACGAACCCGATCAGGACCCCGATCAAGAGGTGGATGCCGGTCCCTCCACGCTGCTTGCGGCTGGCCACGCTGACGCCGATGAGCGTCATGATGTAGATGGCAAAGGCGTTGGAGGTGCGCGTGTGGCGCTCCAATTCAAGCAAGCGCTCCCCACCCGAGCCCTTGGCTTTCTCGCGCTCAATCGCGGCCCGGAGCTCCCCCCGGTCCAAAGTGGACATGGCCTGATTGCGCTGGCCGAAGTCGGAAATCCGCATGGCGAGCGCTGTGTCCAACACGGCCACCTTTTCGAAGTCCTCCTCGCCTTGCGCATTCCAACGGCGGCGGCGCAAATTGGAGACCCGCCAAGTCTGCTTTTCCGGAAGCCACTTGGCTTTGCTCGCCGTCCACTTTTCCACCAGCCGGTCCCCGTCCCACTGCTCCAGCACGAAGCGGTACCCGACTTGGCGACCGGCATTCACAGAGCGCAAGTAGACGATGGTGCCGGGCTGGACCTCCCGGTACAGGTGCTGCTCTGCGATGTGGAACTCCTTGTGGATGTACTCCACTTCGAAGTCCATTTTCCGCTGGTTGGAATGGGGCAGAATGAAATGGGACAACACCAAGCTCCCGATGACCAACAGCGTCGAGGCCACGAGGTAGGGGCGCATCAACCGTTGGAAGGAAACACCCCCGGCCAGCACCGCAATGATTTCACTCCGCTGCGCCAGTCGGCTGGTGAACAACAGGATGGTCAGGAACACGATAAAGGCACTCAGCATGTTGCCGAGGGCGAGACAGAAGGAGAGGTAATATTCACCGAAGACCTGGCCCCACGGGGCCTCGTTGTCCAGCAACCGCTCCAGGTTTTCGGCCACATCGAAGACCACCGCCACCACGCAGAACAGCACGACCATCAAGAAGAAGGTCGACAGGAAGTGTCGGATGATGTACCGGTCGAGGATGCGCATGAAGGCCGAGACGTCAGGTCAGAGTCGCTGGGTGAGAATGGGGACCAAGGCGTCTTTCCAAGCCGTGAACGACCCGTCCTCAATCCGTTCGCGGGCCTCCCGCATCAAGTCCAGATAGAACGCCAGGTTGTGGACCGAACCAATCTGCAAGGCGAGAATTTCATTGGCACGGAACAGGTGTCGAACGTACGCCTTCGAATACCGTTGGTCCACATCCGCGGTGCCATCGGGATCGAGGGGAGAGAAATCGTCCTGCCACTTGAGGTTGCGCATGTTCAAGGTCCCCTTCCGGGTAAACAACATGCCGTTTCGCGCATTTCGCGTGGGCATCACGCAATCAAACATGTCCACCCCAAGGGCAATGTTCTCGAGCAAATTGGCCGGCGTCCCCACCCCCATCAGGTAGCGGGGCTTGTCTTCCGGCAAGATCTCCGTGCACAGGGCCACGCTCTTGTACATCTCCTCATGGGGTTCTCCAACGGAAAGCCCCCCAATGGCATTGCCCATGGCCCCGCGTTCCGCCACCGCGTGCGCACTGGCCTTCCGCAAATCGTCGTAGGTCGAGCCCTGCACGATGGGAAACAGCATCTGCTCGTGGCCATGGAGCGGCTCGGTGTCGGTCATCCGGGCGATACACCGGTCCAGCCATCGGTGTGTCAACTCCATGGACTGGCGGGCGTAACCGTACTCGCAGGGATAGGGCGGACATTCGTCAAACGCCATGATGATGTCGGCTCCGATGACCCGCTGGATGTCGATGGCCCGCTCCGGTGTGAACAAGTGCTTGCTGCCGTCGATGTGGCTGCGGAACGTCACGCCCTCCTCCTTGATTTTGCGGTTTTCGGCCAAGCTGTAAACCTGGTAGCCGCCAGAGTCGGTCAAGATGGGACGGTCCCACCCCATGAAACGGTGAAGCCCCCCCGCCTTCTGAAGCACGTCGAGCCCTGGGCGGAAGTAGAGGTGGTAGGTGTTGCCAAGGATGATGTCGGGATTTACCACATTGGCCAGGACATCTTGCGGCACTGCCTTCACCGTCCCTTGCGTTCCCACTGGCATGAAGATCGGCGTCCGGATGGCACCATGGGCCGTCTGCAACGTGCCGGTGCGGGCTCTGGACTGAGGATCGGTGGACTCGACGACGAAGGACATGCGCAGTTGGATCTCAACCCGGCGCGGTGTGCCGGGGTGTCAAAAGTAACTTGGGCACATGTTGGGTACGCTCTTCAATGCAGCCACGGTCGCAGTCGGCTCCTCTGTGGGCCTGTTGCTCGGGCGCCGCATCCCAGAAGGACTGCGCCGGGTGGTCTTTTCAGCCTTGGGCCTGTTTACCCTCTTCATTGGCACCGACATGATGCGCGGCATCACCCGCCCCATGGGCATCTTCATGGCGTTGGTCCTGGGGGCCATTCTCGGCCATGGCATCGGGTTGGACGACAAAGTGAAGCGGGCCGCCAGCCGGCTGGGCGAGGGAGAAGGGGCCGCATTGGTGCAATCCACCCTGCTGTTCTGCGTCGGCGCCATGACCCTGGTGGGGTGCATGCAAGACGGGCTGCTGGGCGACCCCACGGTCCTGATGGCCAAGGGCACCATGGACTTGTTCAGCTCGGTATTCCTGGCGGCGGCCCTCGGCCGGGGCGTCCTGTGGTCCACTGGGACCGTCCTGGTCATCCAAGCGGGGTTGACACTCGGGTTTGCCACGCTTGGAACGGGCATCCCTGAGCCCCTCATCCAAGAGCTCTCTGGCCTGGGGGGCATCCTGCTCCTCGCCTTGGGCCTCGACCTGCTCGACATCCGGAAATTCGCGCTGCTCGACCTCACGTGGTCTCTGCCTCTGCTGCCCTTGATCCTGTATCTGTTCGACCTCGTCGGGTTCCCCGGCTGACTTCTCCCGTTCCAGCACCCATGCCCGCCAACAAATACGCCCTCCTGCGCTACCGCATCATCGACCGTTGCTTGACCAACCGGATGCGGCCTCATCCCACCAAGGAAGACCTGCGCCGCGCCTGTGAGGAGGGGTTGTATGGCAGCGAAGGGGAACGCATCAGCATCTCGACGATTGAGAAGGACCTGTGGGCGATGCGCAATGAAAACGAATTGGGCTACCACGCCCCCATCGTCTACAACGCAGAACACCGCGGATACGAATACGAGGACCCCGATTACAGCATCAGCGGGCTCCATTTGCAGGAGCAGGATTTGCAAGCGCTCCGGTTTGCCACCCTGACCCTGCTCCAATTCCGGGACATGCCCGTTTTCCAGCAATACCAGAGTGCCATCGGCCGAATCTTTGACCGGGTACACGCCGCAGCACCGGGGCAAAATGTGGACCAGCACATCCAATTCGAGCAGGCGCCGCAAACGCTGGGCACCGAACACATTGCCGCGCTGATGTCGGCCATCGGTGAGCAGCGCGTGGTGCGCTTCACCTACCGAAAATTCGTGGCGGACGGGGATCCGCAGGAGTCCGAGCGGTGCATCGAGCCGCATCTGATGAAGGAATACCGGAACCGGTGGTACCTCATCGGCAAGCCCGAGGGGGCGGCCGAGGTCAAGACATTTGCCCTCGACCGGATGGCCGACGTAACCTTGGATGCGGCGCGATTTGTGCGCGATCCGGAATTTGACGCAGACCGCTACTTCAAGGACACCATCGGCATCACCTCGGGCTCTGAAGGGGTGCAGGAGTTTCGATGGGCGGCGGCCCCGCTGCTGTCCCACTACCTCGACAGCCAACCCATCCACGCCACACAGCGCCACATCGATGTGGAACCGCCCCATGCAGGTTGGACCTGCTATGCCATGGACGTGCATCCGACCTATGAGCTCAACCAGTGGATTCTTGGATTTGGCGCGGAGGTCCATCCGCTGGGTCCGGAATCCTGGGTGAATGCGCTTCGGAAGACCCACCAAAACGCCCTCGACAGACTGGGCTGAATCGGGGCTCTTCCTATTTTTTTGACCCTCCGTAAATCCGTTACGGACCCATCCGGGAACGTTGTACTGTCAACGCTTCCCCCATGGTACACACCTCCCCCCTCTCTCCACTCGGCAACCTGGTGTCCATCGCCTATGCCGGCACCGACATGCCCATCCACATCGTCTGCCAATCCCATGCAGGCGACCTCGTCAAATGGGCATTGGACTACCCCGTTTTCCAACGCATCCTGAGAGAGCGCGCTGACCGCTCCAAGGCCATTGCACTCCTGGCTTCCTTCCGCAACTGCACCCTCACCGATGGACCATCCGGCCTCCGCCGTTGGAACCTCCTCGATGTCGTCGGCATCCTCGGTCAAGGACTGTCGCTGGATGCGCCCCTCCCCGCAGCTGCTCACCGCCTTCAATCTGCTGCCTGATGACGCCACTTTCTCTCCCCCCCTCCATCGCCTCCTTGGAAGCCGCCCGACTCCACGTGGCCTCCTTCCCTTGCCCAGAAGGGTTCAGCCGCTTTGCATGGAAACAGCTGCAGCGCACCGCCCTCGCCGTGTGGCATGCCCACCTGTCCGGCACCCCATTTCGTGGGAGCTTGAATTTCTGCAGGGTCGAGTTCTACGACATGCTCCGCCAACCCAATGGCACCTCCATTGTATCGCCCGGCCGCATTCGGCGGTACAAAGCCGCTTAAAACAGGCTCAAACCTGTGAAAAAAAGCCCCCCAAAGGAGGACGACGGAACGGCCTTCGCGAGTAACTTGTGGACGCCTACAAATTTCGTCGGCTCGAATAAGGTATTCGTCGATAGTTTGACTAAATTAGTAGGACCAACCCTCTGTTATGTCGTTCGAAGCGTCCAAAAACCTCCAAATCTTGCAGCGAGAGCTCAAGACGGTCCTGCAAAAGGACCACGGTGGTGAAGACCGGTTCGGCACCCTCCTCTCTTACATCGGACCTGTGGATTCTTCCGGAATGGAAGGGTTGCTGGACCTGGCTGAGAAGAGCGCAGCGGCCAATGGTGGGCGCACCCTCATGAAGCGCATTGGCAATGTGTTGATCGAGTGCCTGCAAAATGTCATGCGCCACGGGTTGATTGAAGAGGACGGCTTTACCCAGCTTTACCTCACTTTGGAAAGCACCCCGGTTGGCTATCAGGTTCAATGCGGCAACATGGTGGATTCTGACATGCGCCGGCACCTGTCCGAGCGTTTGTCCGACATCAATGGGATGGATGAAGACACCCTGCGCAAAACCTACATCGAGACCCTGTGCAACGGGCAACTGTCGGACAAAGGCGGCGCAGGTCTGGGACTGCTCAGCTTGGCCAAAAAGGCCAATGGCCCCATCGACTACCGATTCGACTCTCAGGAGGACGGCCGCGAGCTGTTCACCTTGATCGTCACCATCCGCTGAACGCGGACCTCACGTTTTTCGCTTCTTCTCGCGCGACGCCGGAAAAAGGATGTTGTTGAGAATCAACCGATACCCCGGTGAATTGGGGTGCAGGTTCAAATCCGTTGGGGGGTCATTGACCAGGTGTCGGTAATCCTCCGGATCGTGCCCTCCGTAATAGCTCCATTGCCCTTCGCCCAAGGTGCCGTGGAGGTACTTGACGGAACCGATTCCCCGACTCTCGCCCAGAATGGTCGCATCCGGGCGCACGAACTCCTTGCGGAATGCCGTGGTCTGCCCCATGAATCCGTGGATCACGCGCTCGTGGCTCTGGGTCAGCATCGTTGGGATGACATCCCATTTCGCGGAGAAGTCAAACAGGGTGAAGAAATCCTTGATCTCCTTGGCTTTCCCGTGTTCTTCCGTCGCATCGATGTCGCTGAATTCATACACCAATGGATCGCGCACCAAGCGGTAGTTCCAAAACGCGAAGCCCTGCTCGAAATCCAACTTTTGCTGGGCCAGCGGGTCTGCGGGATCGCCATCAAACATGGGCTCGCAGATGTCGGTTTCCTGGGCGGCCAGCGCGATGTCAAAGCTGTCCGTACCGGAACACATGGTGAACAAGAACCCGCCGCCCAACACGAAGTTGCGCATTTCCAGGGCCACCGCGCGCTTCATTTCGCTCACCTTCCCAAACCCGAGGGCCGCCGCAGAAGCCTCTTGCTTCGCCTGCTCCTCCTGATACCAAGCCGCATTCCGGTACGCCCGGTAGAATTTGCCGAATTGGCCCGTGAAATCCTCGTGGTGCAGGTGTAGCCAATCGTATTCGACCAATTTCCCCTCCATCACCTCCGCGTCGTAAACAACATCGTACGGAATCTCGGCATAGGTCAGGACCAGCGTCACCGCATCGTCCCAGGGCAACTTGCTCTTGGGGCTGTAGACGGCCACCTTCGGGGCCACCTCCAACTTGACGCGCTGCTGGTTGACTTCCGGGTCCGCAATTCCGTTGAGGATTTGCCGCGCCTGCACGTCCGCCATGGGCTCGAAGTCCACGCCACGGATGGCACACTCACTGCTGATGGCTGGCGCAGAAGGAATGAGAAAGCTGCCGCCGCGGTAGTTCAGCAACCACTCCACTTCCAGCCCTTGCTCGAGCACCCAGAATGCCACGCCATACGCCTTGAGGTGGTTGGATTGGCCGTCATCCATGGGGATCAAAAGGCGGCTGGCCTGAAGGGACCCGGTCAGGGCCAACAACCCAATCAACAGCGCGGAACGGAGGCGGTGCAACATGTTTCGAAAGATAGCCCAGTCCTACACCCCGAATCGGCCCGAATCCCCAAACGAATCAGAAGGGTGCGTCCTCGTCTTCAGGGCCGTTCATCTTGGACCCCACGGTCATGGTTTTGGCCCCGCCATTGGCAAAGTCCGTGTTGGGGGCCATGGCACCGCCACCATCGAATGGGCTGTCCGCAAATGCGTTGTAGTCAGAGAACTTGGCGAGGTGCTTGGTAAAGCGCATCTTGACGGTGTCCAGTCCACCATTCCGGTGCTTGGCCACAATCAATTCGCCCATGTTTTCGGTGTCCATCCCGTCGGCATCTTCGGTGATGCCATAATACTCCGGGCGATAGATGAAGCAGACAATGTCGGCGTCCTGTTCGATGGCACCGGACTCCCTCAAATCGGACAAGATCGGCCGCTTGTCACCACCCCGGGTCTCCACGGAGCGGGAGAGCTGGGACAGGGCAATGACCGGCACATCCAATTCCTTGGCGATGCTCTTGATGGAGCGGCTGATGGTCGAGATCTCCTGCTCTCGATTGCCTTTGCCGTTGTCGCTGCCGGCCGTCATCAGCTGGAGGTAATCGATGATGACCATGTTGATGCCGTGCTTCTGCTTGAGGCGGCGGCATTTGGCACGCAGTTCGAAGACGCTCAACGCCGGGGTATCATCGATGAAGAGCTTGGCCTTGGCCAGCTTCTTGATTCGGGTTTGCAGCTGCTGATACTCGTAGTCCTCGAGGTCACCCTTTCGAAACTTCTCCGCACTCAGCTCGGACTCCGCAGCGACGAGTCGCTGGACCAATTGGGCCGAACTCATCTCCAAGGAGAAAACGGCCACCGGCACATCGTGGTCCACTGCCATGTTCCGCGCCATCGACAGCACAAACGCAGTCTTTCCCATACCGGGACGGGCCGCGAGGACCACCATGTCCGAACGCTGCCACCCCCCGGTCAACTTGTCGAGGTCGGCAAACCCGGTTGGCACGCCACTCACCCCTTCTTCATTGAGGCGGGCCTGGTCGATGCCTTCAATGACCTGTCGGATCACCGCACCCATTTCCTGGTAGCCCTGTCGGATGTTGCCCTCGGCCACCTCGAACAGCTGCTGCTCGGAGCGGTCCAAGAGGTCGAAGACGTCGGTCGTGTCCTCGAATGCAGATTCGATGGTCTCACTGCTGATCCGGATGAGCTCCCGTTGGATGAACTTCTGCGCCACGATCCGCGCATGGGCCTCCACATTGGCCGAGCTCGCCACGCGGTCCGTCAAGCCCGCCACGTACGCCGGTCCTCCGCAAAATCCGAGGGTGCCCTCCTTGCGCAGCTTTTCGGTGACCGTCAACAGGTCAATGGGTTCGGCATCGCCGAACAGGTCTTTGATGGCCTTGTAAATCTCTCCGTGCGCCTCTTTGTAGAAAGCCGCTGGCTCCAGAATGTCAATGACCGCATTGACCGACTTCTGCTCGAGCATACAAGCCCCGAGCACCGCCTCCTCCAATTCAATCGCTTGTGGCGGCTTTTTGCCGATGCCGGCCATGCTCGTGCTGATGGCGGGTGCCTTGCGCGCTTTTTTGCGCTGGGTGTTCAGGGATTTGTCGTCGGCCACGTGAAGGGAAGATGAAGGGGCAAATTACCACGTCTTCTCCCCCCGAATGCACGCTTGGTTTCCACGGCGCGTCCACACGGCTGTCCACATTGTACTTTGACCTCAGATGCCCCGCCCCCTTCACCCCACACTGCTTTGGTTTGCTGTCTTCTGGGCAGCTTGCGGGGTAGAAAAAACGCCCCCTTCCGTACAGTGGATGACCCCATCCGGGACCGCAAATTGGTCGGTCTCGGAAGAGGTGCCTTTGCGCGTGGCGTTGACAGATCCTTCGCCCACCAGTGGAAGCACCGGCCCCACCACTTGGCAACTCGACATTGGACCTGCATCCGGCGGCGTGTGGTGGAGCACCTCCGGGACATTGCCCCCCCACGAGGGAGGCCAGAGAATGGACACCATTCGAACCAGCTGGTCCACCCCCGCCGATGTCCAAGGCGCAGAGAGCCAGGTGTTGAGGTTGACCGAAACAGTCACGGATGGAGAAGGGCAACGTGCAGCAGATTTCAGAG
>CBFHWV010000060.1:0-11810 GCA_965659565.1 uncultured Flavobacteriales bacterium | reverse complement strand
GACGCGGCACACCGTCAGACCGAAAGCTCTACCAACAGCACGACCCGCACTGGATCCTCGACGACGGCCCGGCGACCGCCGGTGGAAACCCCGACATCACAGTGCTGCTGTACAACAACGGCAATGGCCGCCCGGGTGGCAATGCCAGCACCGTCGACGAATTGACCCTGCCTTGGGATTCGGCCACGTCGAGCTACACCCTCCCCGCCGATGGGGAGCCTTTCGCTCCGGCTGATCTCGACTGGAGCTGGCCGGAAAACCCCACAGCGGATTTCCACAGCCCCAACATCAGTGGAGCCCAGCGCATGCCCAATGGCAACACCTTGATCTGCGAGGGCAACCCCGGCCACCTCTTCGAGATCAACGGCGACGGCGACGTTGTTTGGGAATACATCACCGCCTACAATCAGTTTGGCGCCATCAACCAGGGCGACTCCCCCTTTGGCAACAGCACCTTCCGCGCTTACCGCTACACTGCGGACTACCCCGGCCTGGCCGGCCGCGACCTCACGCCAGGACCTGTGGTGGAAAACAACCCACTGCCATTCGATTGCACACTGTTTCCAGCGCCGGTGGACACCACCACCCAAGGAATCCCATCGCCAGCAGGCCCCTTCCAGATTGGCCCCAATCCGACATCCGATGTGGTGACCATCCGGTCCGCGCAGCCTGTCCGCTGTCAGTTGCTGGACATGTGGGGGCGCATCGTGCACGAAGGCGAGGACTGCACTGAGCAGCACCAATGGTCTGTGGGCCATCTGCCTGACGGCCTGTTCTGGCTCCGCTTCACAGACGCGGCTGGGCGCCCACTCGCAGCGCCGCAGCGCATTCTCATCCAACACTGACGAACTTGCACCCAATTCAAACGCGCACCATGACCCTTCGCACCCAAGCCCTGTTGGCCTTCCTGCTGTTCACCACAGCCTCCATCGCCCAGAACACCGTGGGCACCATTGCCTACGACCCCGACCTGTACACCGAGGGGTACACCATGATCTATCCGCACAACCAAAACCGCGCGATGCTGCTGAATGCCTGTGGCGAAGTGGTGCACGACTGGACCATCGACGCCGACCGGCGGCCGGGCAACACCGCCTACCTGCAGCCCAATGGCGACCTCATCATGACGTCTCGGCCTGCTGCTGTGGGCGACGACGCCATCTGGGCTGGCGGTGGTGGCGCGACCATCGAGCGCCGCACCTGGGACAACGATGTCCTGTGGAGTTTCACCGCCAACAACGACAGCCTGCGTTTGCACCATGACTTCACGGTCACGCCGGAGGGCAACGTCATCGCCATCTGCTGGGAGGTCATCGACAGCCTGGAGTGCATCGCCAATGGCCGGAACCCCGAATTGCTGCAAGGCGGAGAACTCTGGAGCGACAAGCTCATCGAGCTCCAGCCCGACGGCATGGGAGGCGCAGACGTGGTCTGGGAATGGCGCGTTTGGGACCACCTTGTGCAAGATTTTGACAGCACAAAAGCCAACTATGGCGTAGTGGCGGACAACCAGCAACGCATCGATGTCAATTATGGCACCGTGCTGAACCAGCCCCGCGATTGGCACCACATGAATGCGGTCGACTACTTCCCCTTCTACGACACCGCCGGGCAGATCATCATGAGTGTGCCGACCTACGACGAAGTGTGGGTGATCTGGCACAACTACCAGTTCGAAGACGACCTCATTTGGCGTTGGGGCAATCCTGCGGCTTACCAGCGCGGAGACAGCACCGACCAGAAGCTGTTCTATCAGCACGACATCCACTGGGGCGACGGCCTCGGCGTCAACCCGGGCAATCCGGACTGGCAGAAGTTCTTCGTGTTCAACAACCGGGTTCCCAATGCCGACACGACCGGCACCCACAGCGAAGCTGCTGTCATCGCCCCGATTTTTGACGAATACGATGGCGGCTACGAATTCAACACCACCACGGGCCGATGGGGTCCCGAGGATTTCGAGTGGACCTACACCCAGCCCGGCCTGAGCAGCTCGGGCTTGAGCTCCTTCCAGCGCTTCGGCAATGGCGGCAACCTGATCTGCAATGGCCGCACGGGAGAGCTGTTCGAGATCACGGAAAATGGCGAACTCGCCTGGGAGTACCGCACCCCGCTGCTTCAAGGCGCCCCGGTGGAGCAAGGGACCGAGCTCGCCCTCAACAACAACCTGACGTTCCGTGCGGACCGTTACCCGGCCAACCACCCCGCGTTTGCTGGACAAGACCTGTCTTCTGGGGAGGTCATCGAAATCAACCCGACCCCCTTGGACATCTGCGCGCCGCTAATTCTCTGTGAAGACTCGACCGCCTGCAACTTCGGCGAAGAAGGCGACTGCCTGTTCCTCGAGGGATTCACCACCGTCGATGACGGATCTGGATTCCTCGGCTGTGAAGTCTCTGGTGCGACAGCCCCTTACGAATTTGTCCTGCTGAACGGCGACTTGGAGCCCACCGGCATCAATGGAGGAACCGGAAACCTGTCCATCGGTTGGGAGAACTTGCCCGATGGGGTTTACTGTGTTGAGGTCACCGACGCCACCGGCTGCATGGCCACCTTCTGCGACACCCTGGGGTTGTCCGCTGTCGCTGGCCTGGAGCGCGGGCACTTCCAGATTCAGCCGAACCCTGCCATGGACGCTGTCCGATTGGTGCTCCCAGCGAGCTGGACCGTGGGGTCCATTCTCGTGAGGGATGCCGCCGGTCGCGCCGTCTTGGCCCCGGCCATCACCGCGGGAGCGGCCTCACTGAATGTGGGCCGACTCGCCCCGGGGGCCTACTTGATCGAGGTGCGGCACGCCGCAGGCGTGGCCGTGGAACGGTTGGTGGTGCGGCGTTGAGGCGCGACCTTGCTGACGCGATGCACGACAACCCCATCCTGACCTCTCGGGACGGCGCGGTTCTGACCTTGGTCCTGAACCGTCCCGCCGCGTACAACAGTTTCACCCGGCCCATGGCGGCGGCACTGCAAGCGGCCTTGGACGAAGCGGCTGCGGATGACGGCATCCGGTGCGTGGTCCTGATCGGCGAGGGCAAGGCCTTTTGTGCGGGTCAAGACCTCAAAGAAGTCACAGCCGAGGGCGCCCCTTCCATGGAAGAGATCGTCCATGGCACGTACAACACCACCATCCGAAAAATGCGGGCATTGCCCAAGCCCATTGTGGCTGCCGTCAATGGGGTTGCGGCCGGGGCAGGGGCCAACATTGCGCTGGCAGCCGACCTCTGCATCGCATCTGAGGGCGCCAAATTCATCCAAGCCTTCTCCAAGATCGGCTTGATCCCGGACAGCGGTGGCACCTGGATGCTGCCCAAGCTCATCGGCCTTCAACGCGCCACGGCGCTGGCCTACCTCGGCACGCCCGTGACCGCCCAGGAAGCCGCTGACATGGGCATGATCCACCGCGCCATCCCAGCAGAGACCTTCCGCGAGGAGGTGGCCGCCTTGGCAGCCCAGCTCGCCGGGATGCCCACGCGTGGTTTGGCGTTGACCAAGGCCGCCTTCAACGCGGGGATGGAACAAGGGCTGGATGCCCAGCTCGATGCCGAATTGAAACTTCAGGTGGAAGCGTCGCGTACAGAAGACCACGCGGAAGGTGTGGCGGCCTTCTTGGAGAAGCGCGCGCCCCATTTCCAAGGACGTTGACCCATGGCACAAGACGGATGGATTTCTTGCAGTGACCGGCTGCCTGGCGACGGGCAGCGGGTTCTCGGCGTGGTGCCGGGCAATGAGGTCCTTCTGCCCGGAAAAGCGAGCTTCGAAATGCGCGAGGTGCTTGTTTTGCGCTTCATGGAGAACTTCTTTGCCGCACAGCCCGACAAAGCCGATGCCCATGGCCGCCATTTCTGGAGTGGCGAAGGCGCATCCAATCAATACTTCGAAGCGGTGACGCACTGGATGCCCATGCCGACACCCCCGCCTTCTGGAGGCGATCAGCCGGGCTGAAGCTCGACGCTTTCAATCTGGACGAATTGGCCGGCAACGCCGAGGAACCGGTACGTGTTGCCCGCGATGTCCACAGTGTACATCGACGCCACCGTCCAGTCTTCACGCTGGGCCAATTGGCTCCCGACGGCCCCTGCGATCTGGCCCAAACCCTTTCGAAAGGCCTGCCCAATCTCGGTCTCTCCGGGCTTGTCATCTGCCAGCTCAGATTGCACGTACTCTTGGAGAAACTCCGCAAAGGCGTCCTGGTCGGGATTGGTGAAATACAAGGCCACTCCGGCGAGCAGGGCGAGGAGAATGAGGTTGCGAATGAACGTCATGGGTGGTTGAGGATGTGAAAAGCCTGGACGGCATAAAGCGCTGCCGTTTCCGTGCGCAAACGGTGTTCGCCAAAGGTGACCGGGACAAATCCGGCGTCGGCAAACGAGGCGATTTCTGAAGGGGCGAAATCCCCTTCTGGTCCAATGGCGATGAGGGCATCGCGCTGACGTGGAAGCGCCGACTGAATGGATTGCCGGGCCCACTCAGGGTGCTCGGGCACGGGGCAATGCGCCAGCCCCAGCCACGGGGCGTCTTCTTCCAAAGCGGCGAGGTCGGCCAAGGCCCGCCCAAGATCGACGGCAGGCAGCAGCTCGGGGAGCCAAGCCCGGCGGCTCTGCTTCATGGCCTCCGCCAATGTGCGCTGCCAACGGTCGTGCTTTTCAACCCTCCGCTCACTGCGTGCCGTCCAAATCGGTTGGATTCGGGTCACGCCGCATTCGCAGGCCTTCTCCAAAAACCACTCGAACCGGTCGGTGTGCTTGGTGGGGGCCACCCACAGCGTCAACCCCGGGCTCGGCTTTGTAAAACAGGCCGGCGCACCCACCTGCAAGAGGGCCTCGCGCTTGCCCACGGAAACCACTTCGGCCGGAAAAATGGCGCCTTGTCCGTCGGCCAGCTCAACGGCATCGCCGGGCTTGGCCCGAAGCACTTGGCCGAGGTGACGGGCCTCCTCCGCCCCCAGTTGGTGGGGACCCGTGGTGACACCTGGTGCATAGAAACGGCGCATGGGGCAAAGAAAAAGCGGCAGGACACCCTCCGGAGCCTCCGCCGCTTTCTCCATTCACAACCTGCCGTCAGCTCACCGCCACATGCTGCACGGGCGCCGCCTCGCGGACCGCCTCGGACACACCGGAAGCAAACGGCTCGAAATTCTCGTTGAACCGGGCCACGAGGTCATCGGCCTGCTCATCAAAGGCATCGGGATCCGCCCACGTGGACCGGGGGTCCAACAATCCGGCCTCCACATGGGGCGCGGACAAGGGCACATCCCAGCCGAAACGGTCGCAACGGCGGAATTCGACACCATCCATGTGGCCGGCCAGCACGGCACCGAGGAGGGCGCGCGTGTCCTTCAACGCCATCCGATGCCCCACGCCGTGAGGACCACCCGTCCATCCGGTGTTGACCAGCCAAACCTGCGTCCCGTGGGCCTCCAACCGCTCGCCCAACATGTCGGCGTAGCGACCGGGGTGCAAGGGCAAGAACGGTGCGCCGAAACACGCACTGAACACGGTCGTTGGCTCGTGCACACCATCCTCCGTGCCGGCCACTTTGGCGGTGTAACCGCTGATGAAGTGGTACATCGCCGTCGCGGTATCCAGCTTGGCCAAGGGAGGCAATACCCCAAAAGCATCGCACGTCAAGAAGAACACGTGGTCGGGGTGACCACCGCGGCTGTCGGATTTGGCGCTGTCAATGTGGTGAATGGGATAGCTGACCCGCGTGTTTTGCGTGGTCGTGGCATCGCTGTAATCCGGGGTGACCCCGTCGGCTTCGAAGCCGATGTTTTCCAACAGGGCGCCATGGCGAATCGCCCCGTGAATGTCCGGTTCCCGCAAGGGGTGAAGGTCAATGGTCTTGGCGTAACACCCCCCTTCGAAATTGAAGATGCCGTCGGGGCCCCAACCGTGCTCATCATCGCCGATGAGGCGGCGCGAGGGGTCGCTCGAGAGCGTGGTCTTGCCCGTTCCTGACAATCCAAAAAAGATGGAGGTGCGCCCGTCGAGCCCCTCATTGGCGGAGCAGTGCATGGGCAGCACATCCGACTCGGTGGGCAGCAAGAAATTCATGGCGCTGAACATGCCCTTTTTGATCTCCCCCGTGTAACCGGTTCCGCCGATTAGAATGCGACGGTGGGTGAAATCCAGGATGGCAAAATTGGCCTGCCGGGTACCGTGGCGATCGGGATCCGCCTTGAAGCCGGGCGCGCAGATGATGTGCCACTCGGGCTGGAAATGTGCAGCCTCCTCCGCAGTCGGGCGAAGGAACATGTTGTAGGCAAAGAGGTTGGACCACGCTTTTTCCGCGAGCACCCTCAACGACCGCCGGTGTTCCGGATGGGCGCCGACAAAAGCGTCCCGCGCATACAGCCCTTTGCCATCGAGGTAGGCCATGAGGTCTTGGTGCAGCAGGCTCGCCTGGGCTGGAGAAATCGCGCGGTTGATGTCGCCCCACCAGACGTCCTGGTCGGTGATGTCGTCGCGAACGATAAAACGGTCTTGGGGACTTCGGCCGGTGAACCGCCCTGTTTCGATGGCGAGGGCGCCGGTCTGGGTCAACCTGCCTTCTCCGGAAAGCAGGGTTCGCTCAATGAGTTGGGCGGGAGCGAGGTTCCACCAGATTTGTCGGGCCTTTTTCAGGCCACTTTCGGCCAAATCGGGCCGGAAAGGAGTGTTTCCTTGATGTACCATGATGTCGGGCTGATCATTGCGAGCCTTCGATACAAATGTAGAATTCTCCCCCTTCGTATGCAGGGAAGAATGGGTGTCAGAATGTTCGGGTAATTCACAAACGTTCCCCTCTTCATCCACTTCACCCCCACCGCAAGGCGCGAACCCACCACACCCATCCGCCAATCATGAGCGCCCCGCCAACGGGTGTCAAGGGCCCCAGCAGGGCATAAGGCCAGCCCATGTGTTGGAGATACAGCAGCGAGAAAATGCTGCCCGAAAACAGCAGCACCCCGAATTCGACCCAGCCCAGCCCCCGCTCCCGACCGGAAGCACAGGCCGCAAGCACCGCCACGCCCATGAACAGCAAGTACCTCGCTGCCGTCTGAAAAGCGTCCAGCCCTTCGGGTTCGAGCACATCCTTGGCCGCATGGGCCCCGAAGGCACTGCTGACGATGCCGGCGACAATCAGGCAACCGGCGCGCATCAAATGAACAGAGGCAACTGGAGCATCGGTGGACGGGTTGTATTTTAGAGCGCTCATGCTCCGCTAATTTGCATCGGTAAATCCCGAATTCACATGCGCCTTTTTACGGTCCTCTTGCTGACCTCCTGTGTTGTCCTGCTTGCCGCGTGTGGTGGCGCTGATTCAACATCGCCCCAGTCCACCCCTGCATCCTTCGAGACCCCGGCGGCCAAGACACCCGCCAAAAAGCGGCGGGCCTACACGGAAGAAGAGTTGAACCGTCCGTACAGCACCGTCAGCCCCTGGCGCTACATCGTCACAGGCCCCGAGACCCAGTACTTCGAGCGGCTGGTGGGCTACTCCGAACTTGGCCGCACCGTGCATGGATCGGGACATGCTGTCCTCGTTCCCCGCGACGAGACGTTCCGCGACAACAAGGACTGGAAGGCCTTGATCGAGCCCGAAAACATGGAAGCGCTGCAGCGGTTTGTCAAAGCGCACGTCCTTGTGGGCATCAAAAGCAAGAAATCCATCGAGGGCACCTATGAAAACCTCAATGGTCAGACCGTCGTCATCGAAAAGGACGACCGCGGAGAACTCGTTTGTGGCGGGGCACGCCTGCTGGGTCAGGAAGTGGAAACCGACCATGGTCTGGTCCTGCCCGTCGTGGGCATGGTGGAGCCCATCCAATGGGACTGATGGGGCGATTCACCGCAACCGGACTTGTCCTGCTGCTGCTCAGCGTCGGGGCACTTGCCGGGTCGGCGCAAGGCCTGCCCGAGTTGGGCCGATGGGACACCGTCACCGTCTTCAGTGAATCGGGAAGTCCAATGGACAATCCGTGGGTGGGTGGCTTGACAGCTCCCCAATTCTCTGCGGCCGACTTGGACGGAGATGGCGTGCAGGACCTTTTTGTCTTTGACCGAAACGGAAACCGCATTCTGCCCTTTCAAGGCTGCATCTCAGATGTGCCCGAAGCGCCGTTGACCTACCGGTTTCGGCCGGATTGGCGTGCGGCTTTTCCAGAGGGAATGCAGAATTGGGTGTTGCTCCGCGATGCCAATTGTGACGGTGTGCCAGATGTCTTCCACAACAGCCAAAGCGGCATCCGATTGTGGCTGGGCGAGATGCAAGACGGACTCGTGTCGTACCCCACAGCACCCACCACCAACCTGTTCGGAAACTGGAATTTCGGATCTGGCGACCAGACGCTCCCCTTGATTTGTCTCAACACCGACATCCCGGCCTTGGGAGACTTCGATGGCGACGGCGACCTCGATATGGTCACGTGGACGGAGACCTCTTCGACCCTGTATGCCTATACCGGCCGGGGTGCCACGGAAGGCTCCATCGGGTGCGGGGACACCCTTGTGTGGGACGTGACCAACCGTTGCTACGGCATGCTCGACGAGGCTTCTGAGGACAATGGGCTCTTCATTGGCGAAGCCCACACCTGCGGCTTCAATGTGGAGGGACCGCGCTGGGAAGCCGGAGAACTCACCGGCATCACGCGCCATGCGGGTGGCACCACGGCCCTGCTCGAACTCAATGGCGACGGGCACCTCGACCTGCTGCTCGGCGACGTGTCCTACCCCAACTTGATCGCGTGCTACATGGCAGACGCTGTCGACGGTCAGGACAGCACGACCGCCACTCAGGACTCTTGGCCAGCGGACCTCGGCGGGGACCCTGTGAACCTCGAGCGCTTCCCGGCCGCGTTTCCCCTCGATGTGGACCAAGACGGCGTTCGCGATCTGATTCTGGCACCCAACATCACCTTTGAAATCAACGGCAAGCGCGGGGTCCATTACTACCGGAATGCCGGCACGGACACCAGCCCGGAGTGGGTCCTCGAGTCCCGTTCGTTTTTGCAAGACCAGACCATCGATGTCGGCCGCGGCGCT
Source organism: uncultured Flavobacteriales bacterium (assembly GCA_965659565.1). Classification (GTDB taxonomy): domain Bacteria; phylum Bacteroidota; class Bacteroidia; order Flavobacteriales_D; family Sanyastnellaceae; genus UBA8752. The sequence goes on along the minus strand of CBFHWV010000060.1, from coordinate 2,790 downwards.
TACCCGGCCTTTACCGACTTCAATGCCGACGGACTCCTCGACCTCGTCGTCGCCTGCAAGGAGCGCTACTACGGGCCGGGGAACACCCCTTCATTGCTCGCCCGATTCGCGAACGTAGGCACAGCCTCCGCCCCCGCCTTCGCCCAGCTGGACACCAATTGGCTGTCCTTGCCGGATTTCAGCTTGGAGAGCGTGGTACCGGCTTTTGGCGACCTCGACGGCGACGGAGACGACGACCTGCTGCTCGGTGACGAATTCGGCAACCTGCACCTGTGGACCGACACGGCCGAGGCGGGTCAAACGGCAGCGTATTCCTTGACGGGACCGGCCTTTCCCGATGCCAGCGGGACAGCCATCGATGTGGGGCAATTCGCGGCACCTTGCCTGTTTGACCTCGATGGCGACGGCGATCTCGATGTACTGGTAGGCGAGAAGAACGGCAGTGTCACCTTGTATCAAAATACCGGCATCGGAGCACTGGAACTCACCTTGATTTCAGAATCCACCGGACAAATCCAAGTCGACAATTTGCTGGGCATCAACGGCTTCTCGACCCCCACCGTCTTGGAAACCGGCGACGGCCGTTGGGTCGTCGTGGGCAACGAATTGGGCCACCTTCAAGTCTTTGAGATGCCGGAAGACCCTGTCGCAGATGCCGACCTCGAATGGACCGAAGTCACCGACCAATGGAACGGCTGGTACGAGGGGGAATTCGCGGCTCCTGCCCTGGCAGACCTCGACAATGACGGCCACCTTGACTTGGCGCTCGGCGTTCGGGACGGTGGGGTCACGCTGTGGCACGGGGCAGCCGATGACGCCCTGCGGGGATGCTCGCCCATCGTGGACCACTTGGAAGACATCGCGCGTCCCTTCGCCACCACATGGCAGCCTTCCCCAAACCCGGCGATCGCCGGCGGCTGGGTATCTGCGCCTGGTTCAGCCGTCCTCCTCATGGACCTCACAGGGCGCGTCCTTTCGCGCCTCCTTGCCGTGCAGGGGCGCGTGCAGATTCCACACGACCTCGCCCCGGGCACGTACCTCCTCCGCCCGATGTCCAAAAACACGACGGGCGCCCCCCCATTGGGAAGCGCCCGCCGCATTGTGGTGGAAGCCGGTCGCTGAGCTCCGGCCTCCCATTCAGGATGTTCAGACGCCCATGCCGTCGAGCACGTCGGCGACTTCCTTGACCGCCTTGGCGCTCTCATGGAGCAGGGCCATCTCGTCATCGTTGAGCTGGAGCTCGATGATCTCCTCCACGCCCTTTGCGCCGAGCTTGACCGGCACACCGAGATGGAGATCGCTCAGGCCGTACTGGCCGGTGAGGCGCGCGCAGCAAGGGAAGATGCGCTTCTGGTCCTTGACGATGGCCTCGACCATCTGCGCAGCTGCAGCACCTGGCGCGTACCAGGCGGACGTGCCGAGGAGCTGGACGATCTCACCACCGCCTTTCTTGGTGCGCTGCACGATGGCCTCGAGGGCGTCGGCGTCGATCATCTCGGTGACGGGGATGCCGCCGACCGTGGTGTAGCGCGGGAGCGGTACCATGGTGTCACCATGGCCGCCCATGAGCACGGCTTGGATGTCCTTCGGGCTCACGTCGAGGGCCTCGGCCAAGAAGGCCCGGTAGCGCGCGGTGTCGAGCACACCGGCCATGCCGACGACGCGGTGGTCGGGCAGTCCGGCGGTCTTCCACGCCTGGTAGGTCATCACGTCGAGTGGGTTGGAGACGATCACGATGATGGCCTCCGGGCTGTGCGGGAGGATCTGCTCGGTCACGCTCTTGACGATGCCGGCGTTGGTGGCGATCAGGTCGTCGCGGCTCATCCCGGGCTTGCGCGGCAGGCCGCTGGTGATCACGACCACGTCACTGCCAGCGGTCTTGCTGTAATCGTTGGTGCTGCCGACGGTGCGGGTGTCGTAGCTGTTGACCGGGCTGGTCTCCCAGATGTCGAGGGCCTTGCCTTCGGCAAATCCTTCTTTGATGTCGAGCAGAACGACTTCATTGCAGACTTCGCGGGTGGCGAGTACATCGGCGCAGGTGGCGCCCACATTGCCAGCTCCGACGACGGTGACCTTGGTACGTTGGATCATGTTGGAGGTGTTGGGTGAATCGGTTTGCAAAAGTAAGGGACGGAATACGGCCAAACCGACGCACTTCGTTGCAACTTGGACTTTGGATGAACCTGCGCATTTTCCTCCCCCTCCTCCTGGCCACCGCGACTGCCACGACGGTCCTGGCCCAACCGGAACCGGACACCTCGCAATGGCCGAATGGTCGGCCCGGTGCGGACTTCAATGTTGTGGACGCCAACGGCCTCAAGCAAGGGCGCTGGATCCGGGTTTACCCCAACGGCAAGCTCTATTACAGCGGCAGCTTCGAAAACAGCCGCCCCGTCGGCCACTTCACCTTTTTCCGAGAGACGGGCAAGGTGCTGAGCGAGGTCCGGCACCAAGCAGACTCGGACATCGCCAAGGCCATCCTATATCGCGAAGACGGCACGGAAAGCCACCGCGGCCAGTATCAGACCGTGCACGTGGAGGGAAAGTGGACCCAATGGAAAGACGGCGAGTGGACCGCCTTGGACCGCCAAGGCCGGGTGCGCGTCGTGGAGCATTACACCCGGGACAGCCTCCATGGTGCCCATGCCACATTTCACCCCAACGGAACTGTACTGGAGGAGGGGACTTATGTCATGGGGCTGAAGAACGGCGTGTGGAAAGCCCAGGATCGGGACGGCCGACCGCGCGGCATCGAACATTGGCGGGCAGGCCAGCGCAATGGACCTGCCC
>CBFHWV010000059.1:8247-11957 GCA_965659565.1 uncultured Flavobacteriales bacterium | reverse complement strand
TCCTCCACCTGACCTTCGATGCCCCGTTCGTGGAACGTGGCATGGAAGTCCCAGCCTTCTCCTTCGGCTTGGGCGGAGTCGATACAGAGTCCCAGACCGGCCTCAACCATTTTCTCGCAGACATGCAGCGCGCAGCTGAAGACGACCGCATCGAGGGCATCCTCATTCAGGCGGACGTCGTCTCCGGTTACCCGTCCATGTTGGGCGAAGTGCGCGATGCCCTCGTCGGTTTCAAGGAATCGGGCAAATGGATCGTCGCTTGGAGCGAGGTGTACACCCAAGGCGCATACTGGCTCAGCACGGTCGCCGATGAGGTGTACTTGCATCCTGAGGGTGGCATGGACATGCGCGGCATGGGCTTGGAAACCATGTTCTACAAGCGCATGCTGGAGGATGTGGGCATCGAGATGACCATTGTCCGCGGACCGGACAACAAGTACAAAAGCGCGGTGGAGCCCTATTTCCGGGAGAGCCTGTCCGAGGCCAACCGGGAGCAGAACATGGCCCTCCTTGAGGATTTCTGGGCCCGGATGGGCGGGGACATCGCCTCGGCCCGTGACAAGAGTGTGGCCAACCTCGATGCGGACATCAACGCGCTCGCCATGCGCACCGCGCAGGACTTCCTGGACCTCGGCTACGTCGATGGCCTGCTCTACGAGGATGAGCTGCACGCCTTGCTTCTCGACAAGGGGGCTGCAGAGGACGAGGACGAAGAGAGCCACGCCCAATTCGTGGGCCTGAAGCAGTACCACAACCCCGACTTCTTCGAGGATTTCATCACGACCCTGCAGGAAGAGATGGAAGGCGGCGACGAGGATGACGACGAAGTGGAGGACGGAGAGGAGGCCGAGGCCAATGCCGTGGCGGTGGTCTTCGCCGTCGGGGCCATCGAGAGCGGACAGGGAGACGACGCCACAATTGGCTCGGACCGCATTGCGGGCGCCCTCCGTGAAGCCCGCCTGGATCCAGAGGTTGGAGCCGTGGTGCTCCGCGTGAATTCTCCCGGCGGCAGCGCCCTCGCCAGCGATGTCATCTGGCGCGAGACCGTGCTGCTGAAGGAAGCGGGCAAGCCCGTTGTGGCGTCGATGAGTGATCTGGCCGCCAGCGGGGGATACTACATCAGCTGTGCCGCCGACCACATCCTCGCCCAGCCCAACACGATCACGGGCAGCATCGGCGTCTTCGGGGTCCTGCCGTCCTTCGGCAAGCTGGCGAAGGAGCGGATTGGATTGGATTTCGATGGCGTCAAACTCCACGAGCATGCCGATGCCCTCAACGGCCACACACCCATTCAAGGCGAGGCCCTGGCCGCCATCAACGAGGGCGTGACCGAGGTGTACGATGCCTTCATCGCCCGCGTGGCAGAGGGCCGGGGCATGTCGGTCGAGGGCGTCAATGAGGTCGCCCGAGGCCGGGTCTGGACCGGACAGGACGCCATGGACATCGGCTTGGTCGACGGCATGGGCAACTTGCAGGATGCCGTGGCCCTCGCAGCGGATCTGGCTGGCATCAGCGGACCCGATCTGGTGGAGCTGCCCGAGGCTGTGGATCCGTTTGAGCAATTCATCGAAGACTTCGCGGGCGTGAGCACGGCCATGGCAGTGGCGCAGGCTGCAGGGTTGGACGACGACCTGCTGGCGCCGTTGATGGAGGTGGAGGCGTTGTTGAATGCCCCGGTTCAGGACCGCATTCAAGCCCGCATGCCCTACACCATCCGGCTCTACTGATGGGAGAGGGGCACCGCGCCACTTCCATGGACGCGTTGGGGCGGCTGACTCCGGAGGCCTTTGCGGCTGCCGGGAAGCTGCCCCTTCGCTTTGTCCTGGACAACCTGCGCAGCGGGCTCAATGTCGGCTCCGTGTTCCGGACCGCTGACGCGTTCCGGCTAGAGGGTCTCGACCTCTGCGGGTACACGGCCCGCCCCCCGCACCGCGACATCCTCAAGACGGCCCTCGGGGCCACCGACCATGTGGCGTGGGCTGGCCACGAGGATGCGGTGACCGCCATTCGCGGGCTGCAAGACGAGGGGGTACGCGTCTTCGCACTGGAGCAAGCTTCCGACTCCACGACGCTGGAGGGATGGTCGCCTTCGTCAGAGGAGCGCTGGGCGGTGGTCCTGGGCAATGAGGTTCGCGGTTGCTCTGAGGATGTCCTCAACGCCGTCGATGGGGTTCTGGAGATTCCACAGTTCGGGGTGAAGCACAGCCTCAACGTTTCCGTAGCGGCCGGCATGGTCTGCTGGCAGGCCTTTCGGTCGATGGGCGCCCCTATGGACTCCTGATCCCGCCGAACCACCTTCTTTGGTCTCCATGAAAAAGCCCCGGTCCGCAACAGCGGCCGGGGCTTTCTGAATGGGGTTGTCGGTCCGATCAGTCGAGGTCGCGGAACTCGAGGTCGGCGCTGGCCTTGCCGGACAGGCTGGCGTCCTTTTGGACGGCCATGTCGCGGTGCTCCTTGGCAGCAGCGGCATTGCCGAGGCGGGCGTTGGCCACGGCCATCACGTAGTGGGCCACGGCGCTGTCGTCGTCGCTGTTGTTCAGGATGGTCTTGGCACCATTGGCGTCTCCGTTGAGGAGCTTGGCCAAGGCGGCGTTGACCGTATTCTCACCGCTGAAGTTGGAGACGGCTTGGCTGTAGTTGCCCTCCTGGATGGCGAGGATGGCCTTGTTGTACTTCACGGCATCTCCAGCACCGGTTGCGCCGGTCAGGTAACGCTTCGCATCCGTCAGGTTGCCCTTCATGCGGGCCACGGCACCAAGGTTGTTGTTGATGACCGGGCTGTCACCGCGCTCGTCGGCCGCCATGAAGCGGTCCGCAGCCTGGTTGAGCTTGCCCATGGCCATCAGGACCACACCCTCGTTGTTGGGGCCGCGCCAATCGTCAGCGTAGGTGGCGCTCGCGGCTTGGTAGACCTTGAGCTTTGTCGTCGTTGGATTCGAACAGGGTAGCCGCGTAGAGCGCCTCCTCGACCGTGAGGTCAGCCGGGGCGTCCATGGCGATGGCCATGAGCTCCGCATCGGTGTAGCCTTCGATGTCGTAGTTCACCGTGATCATGGAACGGCGCAACGCTGGGAGGATCTCCTTTTCAATCTCCTTGTAGGTCTTGGCGATGTTCTTGATCTCCTCTTCACGGCGGTTCTTGTCACTGTACATGGACAGCACGCGCAGGATGAGGTCCTTGTCTTCGATGTCGGAGGCGCGCATCAGCTCCTGGAAGCCTTCCCAGTCCTCGCCTTTCGGATTGTTCCCGTAGAAGCCCTCCTCCACGTCGATCTTGGCCCGCTTCAGGAGCTTGGCGACCGCAGCGTTGGCGCTTTCAGCGCGTTCCATGGCGAGGTCCTCGTTGAGGCTGATTTCGCCCTCTGGAGAAGCGTAGGCGCTGACCTGCGTTCCCTTGAGCATGACACTGTCATGGGCAGCGGCGAAGGAGAAGAACTCCTTCATGGCGGCGATGTCGTCATCGCGCAATTCGGCCGAGCGCACGTTGGAGCGGTTGTAGGCGTAATGAATCTCTGCCTCTTCGGTGTAGGACACGACGCGCTGGAAGGCGTCGGCTCCAATCACGAAGCGGTCGTCTGACATCACCCAGTTCTGCGTGGTGATCACACCGTCACCGAGGACGACAGGGGCAAAGTCCATGGACTTGCTGCCCATCGTGCCGCTGATGCGGAGCTCGAGGCGGGCACCGTCTTCCATGCCCTCTTGGTAAG
>CBFHWV010000059.1:0-8198 GCA_965659565.1 uncultured Flavobacteriales bacterium | reverse complement strand
TGTGTAGTTGCCAGCCGCGTCTTCACCTTGGAAGCCTTGGGTCTCGAAAGCCGCTTCACCGCCTTCCCAAACGAGAACGGGGGTGGCTTCGATGATGGCCTTCTTGGCGAAGTACTTCTCAGGGAAGGTGCCGCTGAGGTTGAGTTCGACCTCGTTGCCGCGCAAGGTGAGCGGCTCGGGGTTCATCTGGAGGTTGAGCTCCTCAATGGCCTTCTCCATTTTTCCGAGACCGCCACAACCGGGCAGGGCGAGGAGGAGGACAAAGGCGGGGAGCAGGAGCGCCAATGGCTGGCGGACGAGGTACTGCATGTTCATGAATCGTATTCGCGGGCAAAAGTAAGGAGTCCGGGCACGCCATTCAGGCTTGCACGACCCCCATGGAGGAGAACTTTCGAATTCGGGCGTCAATGCGCTTGTCGGCATTCTGAACCCGGAGCTTTTTGAGGTGCTTGACAATGTCCTTCTTGACCGCGCTGAATGCGGCTTCCCGGTCGTTGTGGGCGCCGCCCAGTGGCTCGGGAATGATGCCGTCAATGAGTTTGTGACCGAGCATGTCATCGGCGGTCAACTTCAGGGCTTCTGCGGCTTCGACCTTGTGGTCCCAGGAACGCCACAGGATGCTGGAGCAAGATTCGGGCGAAATGACCGAGTACCAGGTGTGCTCCATCATCAGCACGCGGTCGCCGATGCCGATGCCGAGCGCGCCACCGGACGCCCCCTCTCCAATCACGACGCAGATGACGGGCACCCGGAGTTGCATCATTTCAATGAGGTTCCGCGCAATGGCTTCGCCTTGACCGCGCTCTTCTGCTTCCAGGCCGGGGTAGGCTCCGGGGGTGTCAATCAAGCACACCACTGGGCGGTTGAATTTCTCAGCGAGCTTCATCAGCCGCAGCGCCTTGCGGTACCCCTCCGGATTGGCCATTCCGAAGTTGCGGTACTGGCGCAGCTTGGTGTTGGCGCCCTTCTGCTGTCCGACGAACATCACGGGGAGGTCGTCGATCATGCCGAGGCCACCGACCATGGCCTTGTCGTCTTTGCAGTTCCGGTCTCCGTGGAGTTCCATGAACCGCCCTTCGGTCAGCGCTTCGATGTGGTCGAGGGTGTAGGGGCGGTCCGGGTGGCGGGACACCTGAACCCGCTGCCACGGCGTCAAGTTGGCGTAAATCTCGGTGCGGACCTCGGTGATTTTCTTCTCGAGGTCGTCCACCGTGCTTTGCATGTCCACCTGCCCTTGACCGTCCAGGTCCTGGGCCTTCTCGAGCTGCTCGTGCAGCAGGCGAATGGGCTCTTCGAAATCGAGGTAGTTCATGGTCCTTCCTTCAGGGAAATCGGGGATGAAAAAGCAAACCTACTGCGCGTGGGGTGGAATTCGCCCGCGACGCCTTGTCAATTCTCAACCTTGGGCCTTGAGTTCCGCCACCATGGCCCGCACGGCGAGACCGCGATGGCTGATGGCATTCTTCGCATCGGCGTCCATCTCGGCAAACGTGAGGTCGTCACCGGCCGGGACGAAGATGGGGTCGTAACCGAACCCGTCCGCACCACTGCGCTCCGCTGCGATGTGGCCTTCGCAAATGCCCTCAAACGTGCGGGTTCCCTCCGATGAGGTCCAGGCGATGACCGTCCGGAAACGCGCGCTTCGGTCCGTCGCGCCGTCCAACGCTGTCAGCAGCTTGGCCATGTTCGCATTGGCGTCTTTGGCGTCGCCCGCGTAGCGCGCTGTGTGCACGCCTGGGGCGCCATTGAGCGCGGCGACTTCGAGCCCGGTATCGTCCGCAAAACAGGGGACGCCGTATCGCTCCAGCACGTATTCCGCCTTTTGGATGGCGTTTCCTGGAATGGTAGGGGCGGTCTCAGGGATGTCTTCGGTGCACCCGATGTCATCGAGTCCGACGATGTCGTACTGATCGGAGAGCATCTGGGCGATCTCCCGGACTTTGCCGGGGTTGCGGGTGGCGAAGACGAGGCGGGGCTTGGACATGGGGCAAAGTTCGGCCGAATCAGCGCCGCACCACCTTGCCGGTGGCCGTTTCTTCAAAGCGGACCATCCACTCGACAGCGCGTGGCCGGTCGGGGTGGGGGTGGCGCTCGACAAGGGTGGCCATCAGTCGCGTGCCCAGCGCCCTGTCGGAGGGGCCTTCCACGACCAAGGTGACCTGCTGCCCGTGGACGGGATGGGGCCGGCCGGCCACATACCACCGGCGACTTCCGAGCATCGGTGTCAGCGCTGCTTCGAGCCGCCGCTCGAGTTCAGCCGGGTGCACCTTGAGCCCGCCGGTGTTGACCGCGTCGTCCAATCGGCCGACCCAGCGAAATCCGGCACCTCCGTTTTCGGTGTTGTCGGCCACAACGGCATCACGGGTATGCACCGCGTGCACGCCCCGATCGGGCGCGTCGAGGATCAGGTTCCCATCCGCACCGATGCGCCAAGCCACGCCCGGGAGCGGCAAGTAGACCGGCTCTCCGAGGGGGCGGGTGGCCACATGGGTGAGCGTTTCGGTCATCCCGAACCCGAGGTGAACCTGGCACTGGGCAGCCTCCGCGGCCTGTTGCAGGGCCACTTCCAAAGCGGGGGAGACCGCCCCACCGCCCAACAGCAACGTGCGGAAGGTGCGAAGCTGTCCGGTCTCGACGAGGGAAGCGGCCTGCTGGGGCGTCGCGACGGCGAAGTCGTACCGGTCTCCGTTCACCGGTTGGGGCGCCACAGGGGTGGTCGATGGACGGCTTTGGGTGAGCGTCCAATTCAAGATTCGGCTGCGCCACCACATCATCCGCCCGCCGACGCCGGCAGCGGGCAAAGCAGACCACGCTTCGACGCGACCATCGGTCAGGGCAAGCCCAAAACGGGCGGCCGTGTCCCGGGCCGAGGCGGCCACAGCAGCGGGGTCGAAGGCGACGGATTTGGGCGCGCCAGTGCTGCCAGACGTGCGTCCTGTGGCACGCCCTGCTTGCCAATCGGCGTCCACATCAAGGAAGGGTTGGCCCCAGTCGGGGGCATCGGTTACCTCGCCCGCGTCGGAAAACCGCCAGAACGCGTTCATCCAAGCAGGCTGCTGAGGTCCCATTGGCGCAGGGTGCCGTTGGCCTGGGCGCGGGGCGTGTCCATGCGCAGTGTGCCGTTGGCCACCACGAGCGGGGACGGGATGTTGTTGGTGAAGAGGCTGCCTGTTCCCAGTCCCTGCGGCATGGGCTGTGCTTCCTCTGCCACGGCGTCGGCGGCCCATTGTGCAATGGCATTGAGGCCAATGTTGCTTTCAAGCGCACTCGTGGCCCACCATCCGGCCTCCACTTCTGCTGCGAGGTCGATCCAGTGATTGGCCTCCACCAAACCACCGATGAGGCTGGGCTTGAGGATGATGTAATGGGGCTTGATGATGTGCAGCAGGTTCCGCCGAAGGTCCGTGTCATGCACGCCAATCAGCTCCTCATCGAGGGCGATGGGGATGGGCGAACCGATGCAGACCGCCTGCATCTTCTTCCATTGGCCCGGCCGGATCGGCTGCTCCATGCTGTGGATGTCGAATTCTGCCAGCCGTTCCAGTTTGCCCAACGTCACCGACAGGTCGGCGTCATCCAGACCGCCATTGGCATCGAGGCGCAAAGTGACCTGGTCTGCGGGGGCGATGGATCGAATCGCCTGCAGGCATTCCAGCTCTTGCTCGAAGTCCAGGGCCCCCACCTTCATTTTGAGGGTGTCAAACCCGCGCTCGAGCAAGGATGCCGCCTGGGCCACCATGTTGTCCGGGTCGCCCATCCAGATCAGTCCATTGATGGGCACAGGTTGGCCTTCCGTGAAGGGGCCGGGGAACAGCATCTGGTCTCCGTCGTTGAGGAGGTCGATCAAGGCGGTTTCTGCAGCAAACCGCACCGCCGGGTATTGCAGGCTCATCGATTTGGGATCCAACGTGCCCGACGCGGCGAGCTTCTTCAACTCCATTCTCGCACGCAAGGCGCTTTCCGGGGACAGGCCCGGAATCAAGCTGCACTCCCCGATGCCGATGCGGCCGTCCTCTTCGAGGTCTTGGGCGATCACAAAGAAGCTGGGCTTCTCGGTCAATGCACCCCGTGACGTGCCCGCAGGCGTCTTGAATTGGAGCGTCCGCTCCACAATCCGGATGTCGAGGCCTTTCATGCGGTGGCGCTGAGGAAGAGGAAGAGGGAAATGGCGAAGGTGCTCAGTGCGATTTTCTTGAGCTCACCGTCCAACGCGGCGGGGTCCTCCGTGCGGAAAACGAAGGCCAAATGCCGGGCATGAACGAGGCCAAACAGGCCATACCACAGCTGTCCACGCCAAGGGCCGCTCGCGTCGAGTTGCCAAAAGGCCAGCAAGGCGACCCAGGCCCCTGCGATGAGAACCAAGTGGTAGCGTTTGGCGTTCCGAAAGCCCATGCGGACGACCAAGGTGCGCTTCCCGGTCGCCGCATCGGAGACGTGGTCGCGCAAATTGTTCAGGTTGAGGACGGCCACGCTCAGCAGACCGATGGTCGCAGCGGGCAGCAACCACAAGGGATTCCAGTCTCCGGTGATGAGGGTGGCGGTTCCGGCGACCCCGGCAAATCCAAAGAACACCAGCACGCTGATGTCGCCCAAGCCGCTGTAGCCGTATGGGCTCCTGCCCGCAGTGTAGGTGTAGGCGGCGGCGATGCTGACGCCACCGGCAGCCACCCATTGAAGCAGCTGAAGCCACGCATCGCCCACGGCGAGGACCACCGTGGCGGTGCCGGTCAAAAAGGCGAGGGCGCCGGTCATCCAGACCGCCCGCTTCATGGCCGCCGCGGTGATGCGCCCGGACGCGACGGCGCGGTCGCTCCGCTCTTGCCCTGCAGCGCGGTCAGCCCCGTTCTCAAAGTCGCCCAGGTCGTTGGCGAAATTGGCCAGGATTTGCAACAGGACCACCGTCAGCAGGCAGCCCAGGAAGAGGGGCATGAACCGTTCGAAGCCCACGTTTCCTGTGGCGGACGCGAGGGCGCCTCCAGTCAGGATGCAGGCACTCGCAAGGGGCAGGGTGCGCAACCGCGCAGCCTGGAGGTAATCGCGCACCATCCGGGGTTCAGGGGAACTTCGGGTACTGCTGGAAGTCCGGATCGCGCTTCTCGAGGAAGGCATTCTTGCCTTCCTGGGCCTCCTCCATGAGGTAGTACATGAGGGTGGCGTCGCCTGCGAATTCCATCAATCCGGCTTGTCCGTCCAGCTCGGCGTTCAGGCCGCGCTTGATCATGCGAATGGCGAGCGGCGACCGCTTCATGATCGTCTTGCACCATTTCACGTAGGTGTCCTCCAGTTTGTCCAGGGGCACCACGGTGTTCACGAGGCCCATGGACTCCGCTTCACGGGCGGAATACTGCTCGCAGAGGAACCAGATCTCGCGGGCTTTCTTCTGTCCGACGTGGCGGGCGAGGTAGCTCGATCCAAATCCGGCGTCGAAGCTGCCCACTTTGGGGCCCGTCTGTCCGAAAATGGCGTTCTCCGAGGCAATCGACAGGTCGCACACCACGTGGAGGACGTGTCCGCCACCGATCGCATAGCCATTGACGGCCGCGATGACGGGCTTGGGGAGGGACCGGATTTTTTTGTGGAGGTCCAAGACGTTGAGGCGCGGCACGCCATCGCCACCGATGTAGCCCCCTGTTCCCTTGACGTTCTGGTCGCCGCCACTGCAGAATGCCTTGTCTCCAGCCCCAGTGAGGACCACAACGCTGATGTCGTTGCGTTCCCGGGCAATGTCCATGGCCTCGAGCATCTCCATGTTGGTCTCGGGTCGGAAGGCGTTGTACACCTGCTGACGGTCAATGGTGATGCGGGCGATGCCTTCGAAGAATTCGAAACGGATGTCCTCGAAGGGCTTGATTTCTTGCCAATCGCGCGTGTTGCTCATGCCGCGAAATTACGCGCTCACCCGCTCCATGTAGGCCGCATGGGCCTCGGCACTGCCCTCCGGGGGTGTGGCGATCTCCAAAACGCGCGGCACATCGCCCTCGGACCACCAGGATTTGAGGGCGGACTGAAGGGAATCCATGGACGCCACGCGTTGGTGCTCCAAGCCGTGCAAGTCGCAAATGGACCTCAATTCCAAGCTGTGCCGCATTTCGAAATGGGACTCCAACAGCCCGGTTCGAACGGGTCCGGGAAGCCACCGAAACACGCCGCCGCCGCCATTGTGGATGACGGCCACGCGCAAAGTGGCAGGCAGGGGGTGGACATGGAAGGCATTGGCGTCGTAGAGAAAGCCGAGGTCGCCCGAGATCAGGGTGACGTCTTGACCTGCGAGGGCCGCGCCAACCGCCGTGGAATTGCATCCGTCAATGCCGGCCACCCCGCGGTTGGACCAGGGTGCCCGCCGTTCGGCATCGTGGAACAGCTGGGCGTAGCGCACTGGCGTGGAGTTGGCGAGGTGCAGCTGGGTATGGCGTGGCAAGGCCCGGTGAAGGGCGGCGTGGACGGTCAGGTCGCTCCACGGCGCCGCATCGAGTGCCGGCTCATGGGCCCGGCGCAGGTGCTGCTCCAGCCCAATCCAATCGTCCCACCAAGAAGTTGTGGGTGTCAAACTGGACCAATGTTCAGCCAGCGCCTCAAGCGCGCTCGGGACCGATCCTGCATATCCCTGAACGTCCCCATCAAAGGCCCGTGGTGTTCTGCCGCCGGGGTCGAGGTGACATTGGGCAACCTGCTGCTCTCGCAACCAGTGCCTCAACGCTTTGGAGAGGATGGGCGCGCCAAATGTGACCACCAGGTCTGGACCGTGCTTCACACCCTTGCGCCGCATGGCCCGCATCCACCGGTCCAAGGCGACGATGGCCTGGGGGTGCCGACCAAGACCGCTGGTGTTGTCGCCCATCAACAGGGCATGTCGGCCCAGCACCTGCAAGGCGGCTGGGTCGATCTCATGCGGTTGGGTGCCCCCGAGGAAAAGGATGCGCCGGCCTTCTTGGCGGGCTTGTTCCATGGTGGTGAGCCAAGCCCCGACCGAATCTGGGTCTTGGGCCGGTTTGGACACCGGTTGAAGGTCGACCCGTGGTCCTGTTTGTTGCGCGCGGTCGGTCCGGGACGTCTCGGGGTACAGGGGTTCAGCAAAGGGGCAATTCACATGAATCGGCCCTGAGCCCCATGCCGCCGCCATGTCATCGAGCGCCATGCCGGCGTCCGACTCACTGCCGGGAGACCACTGAAAAGAGGCGCGCACATGTTGGCCATGGACGCCTTCTTGGTTCAGGGTCTGGCTTTCCCACCGGTCTGCAGCGCCAGCCGGCCTGTCTGCCGTTAAGCTGATCAGGGGCAGTCCGGTGCGGTCCGCTTCTGCCAGGGCTGGGGCGTGGTTGAGGGCTGCAGTGCCACTGGTGCAAGCCACTGCGACCGGTCGATTCAGGGCCACGGCCATGCCAAGGGCATGGTGGGCGGCTGCCCGTTCATCGAGGGCGATGACGCATGGAACGCCCGCGGCTTCAAAGGCCTGCATCAACGGTGCATTGCGGGAGCCGGGGCTGACCACCGCACCACCCAATCCCCGGGCGATCAGCCCCTCGACGAGGAGCCGCGCTGCGGAGCGGGCATCGGGCAGGTCGGATGGGGTCATTTGGGCCAGTGGACAATGGGGTCGAGGGCGGACCGCAACTTGTTTCGGGTCTCTTGCCATTCGGCTTCAGGATCCGATCCTGCAGTGATGCCGCCGCCTGCAAAGGCGGTCAGCCGGTCTCCCTCGAGACATCCGCAGCGGAGGTTGACGAAATAGGCGATGTTGTCACCATCCTCCAAACCGACCCAACCGGTGTAGTAGGCGCGGTCGTGTTGTTCGAGTTGGTCGATGTAGTCCAAGGCCGCGGCACGGGGGGTGCCCCCCACTGCAGGGGTGGGGTGCAGGGCCCCCATGATGTCGGACAGGGCGCCAGCAGCCTTGAAGGACACCATGGTCCGCAGGTGCTCGATGGGGCCATAGCGCACCGTCATGCGTTCCCCTTGGGAGATGTTGGTGCAGCCGCATTCGCTCAGGGCAGTGAGCACAGAATCGGTGACCAATTGCTGTTCGTGTCGCTCCTTGTCGGTCCAAGGGTCGCTCTGGGCGCCGGTGTGGGCCATCCGGGTGCCAGCAAGGCACGCCGTATTGAGCTCGGGCCACTGGCCTTGGACCAGGGGTTCTGGCGAGGAGCCGAACCACGTGCCAATTGCGGGGTGGCGCACCAACCAGCTGAACGAGTCGGGGT
>CBFHWV010000058.1:1905-12058 GCA_965659565.1 uncultured Flavobacteriales bacterium | reverse complement strand
TCTTCTTCCACTGCCTCCCGGATGCGGCGGCGCAATTCCGGATCGGTCACCAGACAAAAGGACCAAGGCTGCTTGTGCGCGCCACTGGGCGCCGTGCCCGCAATGTGAATGGCGCGCTCCAACACGTCGAGGGGGACGGCATCCGAACTGAAATGCCGGACACTTCGCCGCTGGGACAGGTGCGCGTGGAGCTGGGCCAATCGGGTGCGCATCTCGTCCGCGGAATGGCGGGGAAGGGAATACGGAATGTGGCCTTCACGGTCGGTCATCCAGCGCGGAGTTTGTCGCGGATGTCGCGCATGAGGTCGGATGCGTAGACGAATTCGTCCAAGGCCGCCACACCGCTGTCGAGGATGCCCTTCCGGTCGCCTTGCCATGCCACGCGGCCTTCATGCAGAAAATGAATGTTGTCTCCCGTCTCAATCACGCTGTTCATGTCGTGGGAAATGACCACCGTCGTCGTGTTGTACTCCCGGGTGAGCTCGTGAATCAACTTGTCAATGATGATGGCGGTTTGGGGGTCCAGTCCCGAATTGGGCTCGTCGCAAAACAAGAACCTCGGCCGATTCACAATCGCACGGGCCAAGGCCACCCGCTTCTGCATGCCACCGGAGACTTCAGCAGGGAATCGGTTTTCCGCACCGTCCAGCTCGACCCTGTGCAAGCATTCCATGGCGCGCTGGGTGCGCTCCTCAGCGGTCATGTCGGAGAACATCCGCAGAGGAAATTCCACATTCTCCAACACCGTCATGCTGTCAAACAAGGCGCCGCCCTGAAACAGCATGCCAATCTCACGGCGCACCACCTCGCGGCCCTTTCGATCCAATGCCGAGAAGTCGATGTCGCCGTACTGCACCGTTCCTTCGTCCACCTCGAGGAGGCCGACGATGCACTTGGTCAGCACGGATTTTCCCGAACCGCTGCGCCCGATGATGAAGTTCACCTGGCCGGGATGAAAGGCGGCATCGATGCCGTGCAACACGGCCTTGTCCCCAAACGACTTGAACACCCCTTTTGCCCGAATCATGTCAAAAGGAGTTGGGTGATGACCAGGTTGGCCACCATGACGATGACCACGCTGTAGACGACGGCCTTGGTGCTCGACCGGCCCACTTCCCGGGCGCCGCCCGATGTGTGGTAACCATGGTACGCGCTGACGCTCGTGATGATGAGTGCAAAGACGCAGGTCTTGATCAGGGCGTAGGCCACGTCAAACGCCCGGAAGTCGACTTGAATGCCATACTTGAAGTCGGCCAGCGTGCTCAAAGCGGCAAAGTCGCAGATGAAGGCGCCGGCGCCGATGCCCAGCACCATGGAGATCACCACGAGAAAGGGAAAGATCAACAGGGCCGCCAGCAGCTTTGGAAGAACGAGGTGCGACACACTCCTCACCCCCATGACCTCCAGCGCGTCGATTTGCTCGGTCACCTGCATCGTTCCGATCTGGGACGCAATGTTGGACCCCACCTTGCCCGACAGGATCACCGGGATGATGGTCGGGGCGAACTCGAGAATCATGGTTTGCCGAACCGTGAACCCGATGGTGTAGGCCGGAATCCAACCGCTCACCTGGTGGGCGGTCTGGATGGCGATCACCGCGCCCATGAACAGGCTCAACAACGCGACGATGCCCACGCTCTGCACCCCGATGGCTTCGAGCTCGACCAAAGTGGCTTGGGCGAAGACGCGCCCTTTCTGCGGACGGCGCATGGCCTCCGCGAGGAAACTGAAATAGCGGCCGATGTGGAGGAGGATGCCCATGCGGTGTAAACGAAGGTACGGACCGGACCGGGCGATGATGAAGGTCATGCCCGAGGAGAACGCCGGTCAATGTCCACGGCCCGTCCTCCTCCCATGTTTACACCATCGGTCGGCGGCCAGGTTCCCCAACCGAGACGGTGAACCGCAAACCGGCCCCAATTGCGCCCCCATACAGCCCCACATATATGCTCCGCACCGCGCCTCCCAGCGTGGTGCGCTGCATTTGGACCGGATCAAACGAGGGGCTCTCCCTTCTCGGTTTTCAGGCGGGCAACCATGTGCTTGACCCACTGCTCTTCGTGTCGGGGGCAAATCAACAAGGCGTCCGGCGTGTCGACCACGATGAAGTCTTCCAAGCCCTTGGCGACGATGACTTTCCGGCCTTCTGCAGCCACCATGAGCCCTTTGGAGCCTTCCTGCATCAGCGTGGCACCCGAGACGGCATGTCCATCCTCGTCTTTTGCCAGCTTCTCATACAGGGAGCCCCATGTCCCCAGATCGCTCCAACCGTATTCGCCCAGCACCACGCCCACATTGGGCGCAGACTCCATGATGCCGTAGTCAATGCTGATGTTGTCCGCCGCACCGTAAATGGCGCGAATGGCCTCCTCTTCACGGTCCGTCCCGAGGTCGGCCTTGTGCTCCTCAAACAGCGCGTGCAAATCGGGGAGCTGGGCTTCAAACCGGTCAAGAATGGTCTGCACCGACCACACGAAAATGCCGGCATTCCAGCAGAAGTCACCGGAAGCGATGAACTGCTCCGCCAATTCGAGGTGCGGCTTTTCAGTGAACGTTTTGACCTGCCGCAACCGGGCGTCGTCCGCCCCGGGGAGGTCCTCGAATTGGATGTAACCGTATCCCGTGTCAGGGCGGGTGGGCGTGATCCCCAACGTGAGCAACTGGTGCGTCTCCGCGGCCTGTCCAACCGCGACTTCCAGCACATCCAGAAAGCCCGCCTCATCCTCAATCAGGTGGTCGGCCGGGGCCACCACCATCACCGCCGACGTGTCGCGCGCCGCAATCCGTTGGGCCGCATAAGCCAGACATGGCGCGGTGTTCCGCATGAAGGGTTCGCACAAGACCTGATCCTCGGGAATGCCCGGCAATTGGTCCAGGATGTCCTGCTTGTACCGGCCGTTGGTCACCACGTAGGTCCGCTCCAGCGGAATGCGTGACGACAACCGGTCTGCCGTCATCTGAATGAGCGTGCGCCCGCGGTCGAGGATGTCCAGAAATTGCTTCGGCCTTGCCGAGCGGCTCATCGGCCAGAAGCGGGACCCGACGCCGCCGGCCATGATGACGGCGTAGGTGTGGTCGTGTTGGGCCATGGCGCAGTGGAGTTCAGCGGAATTTGCCGCGAAGATACCCCGCGTCTTGCAGGCGCCTCCATCGAGAACGACGGGCACGTCTTGCACTTTGGCTTGCGCTTGCGTTTGGGGCGGTGCACGTGCCGGTGCGGGCTGCAATCCACCAGGAGCAGCGCCAAGGCCGCCAAGCCCAGCGCTTGAATGGGAAGGCGCGGTCGACGGCGCGCGGTCATCGCCCGGTCATGTTGGCGGGCACCACCCACTGGTCGTACTCGGCTTCGGTCAAGTAACCGAGCGCCAACGCCGCCGTCTTCAACGTGGTGCCTTCTGCGTGGGCCTTCTGCGCGATTTCCGCCGCCTTGTAGTACCCGATGTGAGGATTGAGGGCCGTCACCAGCATCAAGCTGTCACCCACCAACTGGTCAATGCGGGCACGGTTGGCTTGAATGCCCTCCACGCAGCGCTCGGCAAATGAGGCGCAAGCCTCCCCAAGCAGGCGGGCAGACTCGAGGATGTTTCGGGCCATCATCGGCTTGAACACGTTGAGCTCGAAATGGCCTTGCATTCCACCGACCGTCACGGCCACATCGTTGCCCATCACTTGGGCGCACACCATAGTGAGGGCCTCGGCCTGCGTCGGATTGACCTTGCCGGGCATGATGCTCGAACCGGGTTCGTTGGCGGGCAGGGAAAGCTCGCCGATGCCGCTGCGTGGACCGCTGCCCATCATCCGGATGTCGTGGGCAATCTTGTTGCAGCTGACGGCCAGCTGCTTCAGGGCGCCGTGGGCCTCGACCACAGCATCGTGGGCGGCCAAGGCCTCGAATTTGTTGGGTGCCGTCACAAAGGGGTGGCCCGTCGACTCCGCCATGTGCGCGGCCACGGATTCGGCGTAGCCCGCAGGCGTATTGAGGCCGGTGCCCACTGCCGTTCCGCCCAGGGCGAGCTCGGCGAGGTGGCCCAACGTGGAACGCAAGGCGCGCAATCCATGGTCGAGCTGGGCCACGTAGCCGCCAAATTCCTGACCCAACGTGAGGGGCGTGGCATCCATGAGGTGGGTCCGGCCAATCTTCACGACCTCTGACAGCGCCTCGGCCTTGGCGTGCAAGGCGTCGCGCAGCCGCTCTACGCCGGGAATGGTGGTCCGAACGATCCGGTCGTACGCTGCGATGTGCATCGCCGTGGGGAACGTATCGTTGGAGCTCTGGGATTTGTTGGCGTCGTCGTTCGGATGAACAGGGCGGTCGCCTTCTCCAAGGGTGCCGCCAGCGAGGACATGGGCGCGGTTGGCGATGACCTCGTTGACGTTCATATTGGACTGGGTCCCCGACCCCGTCTGCCAGACCACGAGCGGGAAGCAATGGTCCAATTCGCCGGCGATGATCTCCTCGCAGACGCGGACAATCAAATCGCGCTTGGCTTCGGTCAGTACGCCGGCCTCACAATTGGCCTTGGCCGCGGCCATCTTGAGGTGACCGAAGGCGTGCACCACCTCGATGGGCATGCTGCCCACGGGGCCAATGGGAAAGTTGTGTCGGCTGCGCTCCGTCTGGGCGCCCCAATACTGATCGGCAGGCACGGCCACTTCGCCGAGCGTGTCCTTTTCGATGCGGGTGTTCATGTCAGTCAGGTTGGACTTCACGCTTCTTCCGCCGTGCGGTTGGCGGCAGCGTGCATCAGGTTGGCTTTGAGCATGGCCTCGATGTCACCATTGAGGACGGCATCCGAGTTGGACGTCTCGTAGCTCGAACGCAGGTCCTTGACCATTTTGTATGGCTGGAGCACGTAGGAGCGAATCTGGGAGCCCCACTCGATTTTCTTTTTGCCCGCCTCGATTTCTGCGCGGGCTTCATTGCGCTTGGCCATCTCCATCTCGTAGAGCTGTGACTTCAGGAGTTGGATGGCCTTTTCCTTGTTGCCGAGCTGCGAACGCGTTTCGGTGTTGTCGATGATGATGCCGGTCGGCTTGTGGCGAAGGCGGACGCCGGTTTCGACCTTGTTCACGTTCTGACCACCTGCACCCCCCGATCGGAAAGTGTCCCAAGTGATGTCCGCGGGATTGACCTCAATTTCGATGCTGTCGTCCACCAGGGGGTAAACGTAGACCGACACAAAAGAGGTGTGGCGACGCGATTGTGAATCGTAGGGGCTGATTCGCACCAAGCGGTGTACCCCGTTTTCGCCTTTGAGCATGCCAAATGCGTAGTCGCCATCCACTTCCATGGTGATCTGTTTCACCCCGGCCACATCCCCGTCCTGGCGGTCGATCTCTTTGACCTTGAACCCGGCCTTGTCTGCGTACATCGTGTACATCCTCAGGAGCATGCCAGCCCAATCGCAGGATTCCGTTCCCCCGGCACCGGCCGTGATCTGAACCACCGCATTGAGCCCGTCGGCCTCATCGGACAGCATCTGCTTGAACTCCAGTTCCTCGATGATGGCCAGCAGGCTCGCGTGCTGGGCCTCCACTTCTTCTTCGGTGCTTTCGCCTTCCTTGAAGAATTCAAACAGAACCTGCAGGTCCTCCACGGCGGTTTCCGCCTTTTCAAACTCCTCGAGCCACGCCTTTTTGCCGCGCATCCGCCGCATGACCTTCTCCGCCTCCTTGGCGTCGTTCCAGAACTCGGGGTCTTGCGTCAGCTTCTCGTCCTCTTGGATGTCGATGCGCTTCTGCTCGATGGCGAGGTATCCGCGCAGGGCTTCAATGCGGTCCCGGGCGGTTTGGATTTGGTCGACATTCAGCATGGGCGGCAAAGTTAGTCGGCGTCGGCCGCCTCGACAGCCCGGAGCGCGCAATCGATGGCAAAGCCTTTTCTGGCCAATGCGGCAATGGCCTTCTCCCGCGGGGCATCCGTGCGCAACCGGCGCCAATTCTTGGCCGCCCGAAAGGCCGCTTCTTCGATGGCCCTCTCCCCTTGCTTGGCCAGCGCGCGCCGCGCCAGGTCTCCGGGAATGCGATGCACTTGGGTCAGCGCCGCTAAAATTTTGGCCGGACCCCAGTTTCGAAAGGTCAAGTGATCGTGGGCGAAGGCCTCGGCGAACCTATCGGGGTCTACATAACCTTCCTCGATCAGGGCGTCCAAGACGCGCTCGGCCTGATTCGCCGCCCCCCAATCCGCCAGCTTCCGACGGACCTGCTGCGGTGACCGTTCGGCCCGTGCGCACCAGTTTCGTATCTTCGAGGAGACGTCCAATTCAATACCCACCGCGCCGAAGCTAATGCCGACAGCGCGCATCCCATTGCCATTTGCAAACCACCGGGAACGCCCGGTGCCCCTCAAAACGCCCCTGCCATGAAAGCCGAGATCAACCAACGCATCGCCGCGTTGCTGGACAACCCGGAAATCGAAGCCGTCCGAGTCGAAGTGCGTACCGCCTTCGAAGTATACCGCGACGCACGCGAAAAGGATGTGGCCGCACAGAGGGAAGCATTTGACACAGAGGACCACCCCGCGCCGGAACCCGGCGAAGAGCCCATCCGGTTTACGTACAACCCAGACGAAGAGGACGAGCGCAATGACGCCATGTACAAGGCCTTTCGCGACCGCGAGAAGGCGTGGCGGGAAAAAGTGGCGGCTGAGCAGCGCGCCAACTTGGACCAGAAGCAAATCATCCTGGACAAGCTGAAGGCCCTGGTGGCCAATGAGGAGCACATCGGCAAGATGTTTGACGCCTTCAACGCGCTCAACGAAGAGTGGAACGCGGTGGGCAATGTGCCCGGCGACCAATACCGGGAACTCCACGACAATTGGCACCGCTTGAAGGACGAATTCTTCTACAACGTCAACATCTACAAGCAGCTGCAGGAGCACGACCTCCAGGTCAACCTCAAGAAGAAAGAAGACCTCATCGCCCAGGCGGGTCAGCTCGAGGCCGTCACCGATCTCAAGGAAAAGGAGATGCTCGCCCGCAGCTACATGAAGGCCTGGTTTGACATTGGCCCCAGCCCGCGCGAAACCTATCAGGAGCTCGCCGACACCTTTTTCGGCCACACCCGGGCCGCCCTCGACGCGGTCAAGGCCCACTACGATGGCATTCGCGAGGGCTTCAAGAACAACCTCGACGCCAAACTGGCCTTGGTGGAAGAGGTCCGCACCTTGCTCGAGGAAGACATCCAGGACGCGTCTGCTTGGCCCGCCCAAGCCGAGAAGGTCAAGGACGTCCAAAAACGTTGGAAGTTGGTCGGCTTTGCCGGCCGCAAGGACGACCAGGAGGCGTGGGAGCAATTCCGCGGACTCTGCGACCTGTTCTTTCAAAAGCGCGACGCGGCCTTCGCGGATGTCCGTGCCGCCCAATCCAAGGTCAAAGAGCGCAAGCAAGCCATTGCCGACGAAGCGGTGGCTTTGGCAGACAGCCAGGACTGGAAGGTCACCTCAGACAAGCTCATTGCCCTTCAAAAAGAGTGGAAGGAGCTGGGGTCGGCTGGACCGCGAGATGAAAACAAGCTCTGGCGCAAGTTCCGTGGAGCCTGCGACCAATTCTTCACGGCGCGGAAGGCGATTTATGCCGACCGCGACAAGGAGCACAAGGCCAACCTCAAGAAAAAGGAGGCGCTGATCGGCGAGATCGACGCCTTTGAATTGACCGGCAACCACAGTGAGGACCTCAAAACGCTCAAGGCGTTCTCCACCCGGTGGGCCGAGAGCGGGCATGTCCCCCGCAGGGTGTTCGAGCAAATCGTCGACCGCTACCGCACGGCCATGGACACCAAGTACGACGCCCTGGGCGCCAAACGGAGCGAGCGTTCAGTGGAAGCCTACAAGAACCGGGTGGACAGCCTGGTCAAGGGAGAGGGCGCGGAGCACATGGCCCGGAAGGAGGAGCGCATGATGCGGGAAAAGATGGACCGCCTGCGCAAACGGGTGGCCCAGTACGAGAACAACATGGGCATCTTCACCGGCAAAGGAGCCGCTTCCATCATGGCCGACCTCCAGAAGAAAATCGAGGCCGACAAACGCGAAATGGACGAAATCCGGAAGAAGCTCAAGATGCTTCGCGAGGCGCGCCAAGCGAACTCGGAGGGCTGAGCGGAGACGTTCCCAAGTTCACTTTCCCTTGGTCCGAGACGGCCTGTGCATGCAACTCGCGCACACGCTGAGGGAGGGTGAACCGGTCTTTCTGCTTGTCCAAAAATCCAAGCACGCGAAACGGACTCGCCGCCTCGCGCAACGCTTCGACGCCATACCCGGAGAAGAACACGACGGGGTGGGTCAGATTCAGCGACTGCATCAAGTACAGGAATTCCACACCGTCGATGGTGGGCATGACCGAATCCAGCAGGATCAGGTCAATGGGCTCGGTGGACAGAATGCTGACCGCCTCCAAGGCATCCGTGGTCACCTCGGTGTGGATGCCCTCTTGGAGCAACTGAAGCTGGGTCAGCGTCAACGCCATTTCATCGTCGTCGATGTACAGAATGCGCAGGGGAGCAGCGGTCTCAGTCATGGTGGGTCAAAGATCGTCCCACAATTCCGCGCATGCCCTAGGAATGGGGCCCCACGGTCATGTGGGAATTGTCCGGTGTCCCTTCCAATGGGACATCGGGCCTTTGTCCTTGCAGCGCAGGCATGGGAATGGCTTCGCTCCTCCAGCCTTGATCCGACAAATGGGCAAGCAAACGCGGCAACAGCCCTTCCAGCCGTTCCGCCGCTTTCTCACTGTCGTGCATGACCACAATGGAGCCGGGCCTCAGCGCCTGCGCCGTGGATGCCCAGCAATCCTCAGCCGTGCGCTTGGCATCGAAATCCCCAGTGAGCACGTCCCACATCACAATGCTGTCCCGCCGGCCGATGGCCCGCGCCTGGCCCTTGGTCAAACGGCCATAGGGCGGCCGGAACAGTCCAGACCCCGTCAGGGCGTCGCATTCCAAGTGGCTTCTCAAATAGGCGAACGTGCCCGTCGTCCAGCCCGATTCGTGCCGCATGGTGTGGTTCCCGTAGGAATGGCCCTCCCGGCGAATGCGGTCAAAGACCTCCGGGTGGCGGCGGATGTTGTCGCCGACACAGAAAAAGGTGGCCTTTTGTCCGTGGCGTTCGAGCTGGTCCAAGACGAACGGCGTCCATTCGGGATGGGGCCCATCGTCAAAAGTCAGGTGCACACTGGGACCGGTTCCCCGCCATAGGAATTCCGGAAACAGCGGTGGAACCGCTCGGGGAATGCGCGTGCTGTACACCCGGCAAAGTTCGGGCGCCGGAACCGGGCAGCCTGAGGCAGGCGGCATCGCCCCGTGCGCGGGGTATCTTCGCGCCTCATCGCGCAGGGCAATGGAATACGACTTCAAGGCCATCGAGGCCAAGTGGCGGGCCAAGTGGACCGAGCAAGGCACCTACAAGGCCGAAGAGGCTTCCGACAAGCAGAAGTACTACGTGCTCGACATGTTCCCCTACCCCAGTGGAGCAGGTTTGCATGTCGGTCACCCCTTGGGCTACATCGCCTCGGACATCATCGCCCGCTACAAGCGCCAATGTGGATTCAATGTCCTCCATCCGCAGGGCTATGACAGCTTTGGCCTGCCGGCTGAGCAATACGCCATCCAAACCGGCCAGCACCCAGCGATCACCACCGAGCGCAACATCGCCCGCTACCGCAGCCAGCTCGACCTGCTCGGCTTCAGCTACGATTGGAGCCGGGAAGTGCGGACCAGCAGCCCGGACTACTACCGCTGGACCCAGTGGATCTTCGGCCGCCTTTTCGAACACGGGTACGACCAGACCGCCGACAAAGCGCGCCCCATTGCCGCGTTGACCGACCTGTTCGCCGCGTCGGGCAACGCCGAGGTCGATTGGACTGTCGGCGAGGACACCCTCCACGAAGCGGGACTCGCCGCGTGGGGAGCGGACTTCGATGGCACGTTCACGGCGGCCCAATGGAACAGCTTGGATGCCGCTGGCCGCAGCGCCATTCTGATGGCATACCGCCTGGCCTTCCTCGCCGACAGCGAGGTCAACTGGTGCCCCGCACTGGGGACCGTGCTCGCCAACGACGAGGTGATCGGCGGCCGCAGTGAGCGCGGCGGACACCCGGTGGTCCGCAAAAAAATGCGCCAATGGATGATGCGCATCACCGCCTACGCGGATCGCCTGCTC
>CBFHWV010000058.1:0-1807 GCA_965659565.1 uncultured Flavobacteriales bacterium | reverse complement strand
CCCACCCCGACCACCACATCGAGGTCTTTTCCACCCGGCCCGACACCTTGCACGGGGCCAACTTCCTCGTGTTGGCCCCGGAGCACGACCTCGTCGATGCCATCACGACCGACGGCCAGCGCGCCGCCGTGTCCGCCTACCAACAGGAGACTGCCGCCCGCAGCGAGCGGGAGCGCATGGCCGGCGACCGCGGTGTGACCGGGTGCTTCACCGGTGCCCATGCGGTACACCCCCTGACCGGGAAGGCGATGCCAATCTGGATTGCCGACTACGTCCTGGCCGGCTATGGCACGGGCGCCGTCATGGCCGTCCCGGCCGGCGACCAGCGCGACTGGGAGTTCGCCAAGGCGTTTGACCTCCCCATCCCGCCCATCTTCGAAGGGCACGACATCGACAGCGGTGCAGAGTCCGACAAGCAGGCCGTACTGTGCAACAGCGGCGACTGGAACGGCTTGACATGCCACGAAGCCCTGCCGCGCGCCATTGAAGAAACCGCTGCGGCTGGATTTGCCATGCCCCGCGTCAACTTCCGGTTGCGCGATGCGGTCTTCAGCCGCCAGCGCTACTGGGGCGAGCCCTTCCCCATCTGCTACGTGGACGGCATCCCGCAGCTCATCGAGGACGAGCAGGTCCTGCTGCCCGACGTCGACGCCTACCTGCCGACCGAAGACGGCGACCCCCCGCTGGCCCGCGCCGAAGCGTGGAACGTGAGCCGGGGTGACCGCATGGAGTACAACACCATGCCGGGTTGGGCCGGATCGAGCTGGTACTTCCTGCGGTACATGGACCCGCACAATTCGGGCGCCTTCTGCGACCGGGCCAAGAGCGACTATTGGGGCCAGGTCGACCTCTATGTCGGCGGGGCGGAGCACGGCACGGGCCACCTGCTGTACAGCCGGTTCTGGACGAAGTTCCTCTTCGACCTCGACCTCATCGGGTTCGACGAGCCCTTCGCCAAGATGATCAACCAGGGCATGATCCTGGGGCGCAGCAGTTTTGTGTACCGCATCGAAGGAACGAACCGCTTCGTCACCTTCGAGCAGCGCAAGGCGCACCGCACCCAGCGCTTGCACGTGGACATCAGCCTGGTGCGCAACGATGTCCTCGACCTCGAGGGCTTCAAGGCGTGGCGCCCCGAGTTCGCCGACGCAGAGTTCGTGCTCAACGAGTCCGGAGAGTACCGCTGCGGCAACGAGGTGGAGAAGATGTCCAAGTCCAAGTTCAACGTGGAGAACCCGGACGACTTGGTGGAGCGCTATGGCGCGGACACCCTTCGGTGCTACGAGATGTTCCTCGGGCCGTTGGAGCAGGCCAAGCCGTGGGACACCCAGGGCATCAATGGCGTCCATGGTTTCTTGCGCAAACTGACCCGCCTCTACCGCGATGCCGATGGGAACGACTTGATCACAGACGGTCAGCCGTCTGCCGAAGCCGAACGTGCCCTCCACAAGGCCATCAAAAAGGTCACGGAGGACTTGGACCGCCTCAGCTGGAACACCGTCGTCAGCGCCCTGATGATCGGGGTCAATGAACTGACCGAGGTCGGCTGCCATGAGCGCGCCGTGCTCCAGCCTCTGTCCGCCCTGATCGCGCCTTACGCTCCGCACCTGGCAGAAGAGCTGTGGGAAGCCTGCGGCGGGAGCGGATTCGTCGTGGACGCCCCCTGGCCGAAGTGGGATGCCGACAAGTTGGTGGAATCCGAAGTGACCTATCCCGTCCAGTTCAATGGGAAGGTGCGCTTCCAGTTCGCCGTGGCGGCCGACGCAGCTCCGGCAGATGTGGAGGCGGCGGTGCTGGCCGATGAACG
>CBFHWV010000057.1:0-12659 GCA_965659565.1 uncultured Flavobacteriales bacterium | reverse complement strand
TGGTGAAGATGTCGCGGTTGATGCCACCCACGCCGGTCGCGGCCCCCTGGTAAGGCTCCAGCGCACTGGGGTGGTTGTGGCTCTCGATTTTGAAGGCACACCCGATGCCGTCGCCGATGTCGACAATGCCGGCGTTTTCCTCCCCGGCTTTGACCAGCAAATGCGGACCATCCTTGGGCAGGGTCTTCAGCCACTGGATCGAGTTCTTGTAGCTGCAGTGCTCGGACCACATGACCGAGTAGATGCACATCTCGGTGAAGTTGGGGGTCCGTCCAAGGATCTCCTTGATCAGGTCGAATTCCTCGGGGCGCAGGCCCATCTCTTGGGCTTGCTCGAGGGTGGCGGGGGCAGTGGATGCGCGTTGGGCCATGTTGCGAACGTATCGGGGTGCGAAATCGTCCCGCGAAGGTACGCCCGCACCTGCACCTGACCCGACCTCACCTCATTCGCCTCATGGGGCTTTTCCAACAGCTGAAGAAGAACCAAACCACACATCGCCACGCCATCAAAAAAGCAGGGTTCAATCCAGTTCAATTTGAACTCGACACAGCCACTGACCACCTTTCCAATGATTCGCTGCCTATTTTCCTCCTCATGAAAGCCTTCCCTAACCACTTTCTCTCTTTCACCTTTTTCTGCTGCGCCCTGATGCTGGCGGCATGCGGCGGGAATGCCCCCGTTGCGGATGACCTTGACAAGCTGGCCAATGAATTGGAAGCCAAGGCATCCGAGACCCATGAGTACAATCTTGAACAAACCGTGCGGGTCATCTATGCACTGGAAGAGGGGCCTTCTCGCCTCAAAGATTTCGATGCCTACACCCAATTCCTTGCCACCTACGACTATGCCGGCGTAGCCCCAGATGTGATCGCCGCCCAAGCCTTCATGATGCCCGTGGTCAGAGAAATGAGGGCAGCGCGCGCGGACAAGGAGTCGAACGAATCTGCTTGGCAGGCATTTCAAGACTTTCAAGGCCCAGCTCAACTCGCTGTATCCGGGGCCATTTCTGCATTGGGAGCGGACCCCGTCAGCGCCACCATGAGCATTCTGAAAGCCGGAAAAGGGGCCATGGGTGCCGCCTCAGAACGACACAAACGTGACGAAGCGGTCGCCAAAAAGCTGGATGCGGCCTCTCAAGCCTACACCACCTACTTGGAGAAATCATCCGCAGCCTTCCTGAAGTACATGAAAGAATGGGATGCGTTTTGTGTGGTGCGCGACCAGGCCTACTTGTCCATTCATCACGGTGACTATGCCGCGGCCGAAACCCTGGCCAATCAAGCGCTCGACATGGCCCCAAACGACCGGGAGAGCATGCTGTTGAAAGTCTACAGTACACTCATGAAACCTGCAGCACTGGCAGCTCCGGATTCCCCAGAGCTGACGTCCTCATCCCTGCAGGAACTCGAGTCCATGATGGACAGATATCTGCAACTCTATCCAGGTCAATCCGCCCCCGGACTGCTGCTCCAAGGCATGCTGGCTGCGAGGGCTGGAAATGAGTCTCGGGCCATGACGTTGTTTGATGAGGCCGCATTGATGTATCCCAAGCAAGCCGAGTTGCTTTTGGACATGGTCAACCCCTACAAGGCCCGCGGCTACTTTGGGACCTCTGTTGAATCCGAATTTGTACTCGAGCTCTACAAATCCACCATGGAAGGATTTGGCGCATTCTCACCCAACTTCCAAAAGGCGGCGATCTATCTGAATAAAGGTGATGTCGACGCCGCCCAAGAAGAGATTCGAATGCACTTCTTTCGAAGAGGCGGCCAAGTCGTGCAAGATTACCTGCCGACCGACCTCATCTTTTGCCAACAAGAACTTCCTGAGGCCATCAACAGCCTCCTGGTCGAGAATTCGTTTCTCGACATCTCCATTGAGGAGGGGGGTGTGATGGACAAAGACAATTCTCTTTTCGCCAACATCGCCAACCATTCGAGCCGAAACCTCGAAAATGTCAGACTCTACCTCTGCATCCACTTCACAGAGACTTATCGCAATACGTACGAAGTATTTGAGGTTCCCGGAGCGATCCGCGCCATTGGCCCTTTTGAAGCCCAGTCTTTCGATGACCCGGCCGTTGTGGAGTTCGAATGGAAGGGACAACCCAAAGAAGTCCTGAAGGATGTCGTTCACATCCGTGGCGTCCTCGTCACCGATGACATCGTCGCGTGGGTCGATTCAGACGACTTCAAACTCAAGCGAGCCCAAGAAGCCATCGATGCCAAGCGCAATGTGTCACCTGAACTTCAAGCCATTGCAGAAGGGGCAGAACTGGACTTTGAGGAGGGATATGTTTACACCACCGGAACAGTTCGATTTGACCGGGCATTGATTCAACTCAACCCATATGTTTCCCTGAACGAAATGCACCTGCCCGATGCCGTCTATCCTCGAGAGAAGCGCATCACAGCAGACTACATTGAGTACCGATTCAAAACCACTGACGCCCTCGAAGACCTGCCTTACCTGCATTTGTCAACCGACAAAGGCAGTGTCAAAATCCCATTGCGCTCCCAGCCCGCCTGACATGCCCATCATCAACGTCCTCAAATACGACGGCCCAAACGACGAGCTCGTCTGGAAATGGTCATCGGACCGCAATCCCAAACGGACCGAAGAACTCCGTTTTGGCAGCCAACTCGTTGTCAATGAATCTCAGGAGGCCGTGTTCTACCGCGGTGGCAAAATTCTCGACGTATTCGGACCAGGCACCCACACCCTATCCGCATACAACCTTCCGCTCCTCACCGACCTTTTGGCACTGGCCACAGGTGGGGACAGTCCGTTCAAGGCCGAGGTGTTCTTTGTCAACAAGTCCGTGTCTCAAGACTCCAAATGGGGGCTCATCCCCTTCAAGGTGATGGAGGAGAAGTTCCGCCTGCCGGTGCCCATTGCCAGCCGCGGCAGCTACAGCATCCGCATTTCGGACAGTCGGAAATTTCTGGTGGACCTCGTTGGCGTTACCAAGAACTACGATCAAAAGAGCCTTCGCAAGGTCTTCCGCGGGGTCATCAACGAGCAGGTTCGATCCGCTTTTGGACAGGTGATGAAAGCCCTTTCCCTCTCCCCTTTTGAATTGGAGACTGAGGTCATGTCCCTCAATCAAATCGCGACCCCGCCGATTGCCCGAAGCATGGCCGATTTTGGATTGGAACTCCTGATGTTCCAAATCGAGGCGGTGTCCATTGTGGATGAGGATCCCCGGGTGCAGCAAGTCCTCGATTCGTATCACCGCTTGATGGAGGAGGACATGGAAGAGCGCATGCGCCTGAAGCGCCGGCAAGAACAACTGCAAACCTTCACCGTCGAACGCTCCTTCGATGTGTCCCAAGCCGCCGCAGAAAGCATCGGTACAGCAGGAACTGGTGGCGGTGGAGACGGATCGGGCTCCGGGCTTCTCGGAACGGTGCTGGGTTTGGGCATGGCCATGCCCCTTGCAGGCAATTTGTCCGGCATGGTCACACAATCCATGAACCCGGAAAAATGCACCCAATGCCAGGCCCCCATGGCGCCCCAATCCAAGTTCTGCGGAGCTTGTGGAAATGGGACCGAGGCACCACCACCTGCACCCACCAGCCCAGCTACACCCTCCATCGCGTGTGACAAATGCAAAGCGACATTTGACGCCTCCTGTAAGTTCTGTCCGCACTGTGGTGACCCTTACAATCCATGCCCCCACTGTGGCGCAGACCAAGCACAGGATGTCAGTGTGTGCTTTGATTGCAACAAACCCATGTCCACCGGTTGCATTTCATGCGGAGACCCGTCGGCTGTGGGCGCCAAATTTTGTCCGAACTGCGGAACCTCTCAAACCAACCCTTCATCATGAAGTGCCCACAGTGCAAGAACCCCACGGAAATCTCATTCGACCGGGAATGCGAATGGTGTGGACACGCCATACCTGTGACTTCGGAACAAGAAGGGGCGGGTGAAACAGGAATCGACCCGTTGAAGCAACTTCAACAAGCCCTTCTCGACGCTGAAACTGCCGCACGTGAAGCGCATCTCAGCAGAACCAAACGCTCTCATGACAGCAGCTGGTCCGGTTTGGTCCATCGCATGATGGACAGTTTCCAGACTGAGGTCTTCGAAGAATCGATGAGCCTTGAAAACATGATCAACCACGCCAAGGCCAACGTCGTCGGCGCCGCCATTCTGGCTCAGGACAGACCGTCCCTCGAGCGCATGTTGGACATGGCAGAATCGCAAGCCGCGGCGACCAAAGTCTCGTGGTGGAATTCAGCTGAAGACACGGAAGGCGCAGAAGCCCTTCACAAGGCATGGAAAGCCTTGACCAAGCGAATCAACAAAGCGTTGAGCAGGGGGAACACATGACCACTCCGCTCGCGGTCCAGATTTGTCCCACCTCGTGGTACGGCTCCATCAAGAATAGAGCGCGTCGTAGGTGATCCAGTGAATGGCGTTGAACCCTGCTTCCATAACGTCGCCTACCGGGGTCAGCCACAGGATCAGCGTCAGAATCGCACCGAAGAGGAAACCCTGCTCCTTGAGCTTCCAGCCCGTGACGCTGTTCAGGCCTTTCCAAAACCGGTGCTGCACCTTTTGCGTGATCAGATCGGTCAGAAAACTGAACGCCACGAGGTACAGGATGCTCCCGTAAATCCAACTGAAGAGGTAGATTTTGAACGCCTTCCATGCATCGAGGACATACTTCGTGGCCGTTGTGGACATGGAAAGGGTGTGGTCCACCATCCAGGCCATGCCACTTGCTCCCATGTCCGCAGCATTCCGCATCCCTTGGGTCATGCTGCGCAATGTCTCGTGATACAGATCATCGCCCGCCGGATCGTCCGGAAGGTAATCCGATAAGAAGGCCATGAACTGGTCGTGGTACTCCTCC
The DNA here is from genome assembly GCA_965659565.1 of uncultured Flavobacteriales bacterium. Taxonomy (GTDB): domain Bacteria; phylum Bacteroidota; class Bacteroidia; order Flavobacteriales_D; family Sanyastnellaceae; genus UBA8752. The sequence continues at coordinate 7,795 of CBFHWV010000057.1, read as the reverse complement.
TGCTGGGCGGTGTACTCATCCATGGTCGGGGCATAACCGCTGAATTGAACCCATGCGATCAATTGCCCCAGCGGGGTGCAAATGAACAGGAAGACAAAGCACAAGACCGCCTTCCGGATCGACGGTGCATCGATGCCGATTCGATCAGACCACCGGTCCGACCATGACTTGAAGCCTTCGTTGCGCTCTTTCGCCCAGCCCCAGGCGGCCTCAGCCTTCAGCGGCACGCCGGGCATCGCCGAGGGAGGTCTTATTGTCGACCAGCTTGCCGCCGGACTTGATCTGGACAGTCGTGCCGAAGTTGGACTTGAACAAATCCTCGACCTCACCCACGGACATGCTCGCCTTGATCTTCATGTCGCCGGCCTTCGCGTCCACGGAATCAGCCGTCTTCTTGTTCAGTCCAGCCAAGGTCAGATCGCCCTCAGCAATCTTTTTGCCCTTGTAAAAGACCAGCTCGAGACCGAATGCGGCCTGGAAGTCCTTGGAAATGGTCTTGAGTTTCTTCTGCGGCGCAACGCCGAATTCTTCGCGGTCGAAGTTGTCCGCGATGCGGTTGACGAGATTCTTGAGCATGTGTTCTTGATGTTTTCAGTTGGGGTTCATTCCCAAGCGCCCTTCTTGGCGCCTTCTGCCTCCTTTTCGCGGTTGAGCGCAGTGAGGCTCTTGTCTTGGTCGCTGCCCGTGGTGTAATAACGCTTACCGTCACCGCTGGTCCAGCAGACTTGGGCATACAATCCAAACACCTCCTCAAATTCCGCTTCGAGGTTCTTCACCAGCTTCCGACCGTGAATGGAGATGTCCCCATCCCCGACCTTTTCACGAACCGCAGACAACGTCTTGTCGGCATCGAGGTTGGTGATGGTCTTGCCGTTGGCGACATCCACTTTGGATGAAGAGGGGAACAACCCCAAACGGAGAAACGGAAACTTTTCGTTGAACTGCTTCTTCAGGGTCTTGATCTTCTTCGATCCGGTGGTGGTGATTTCGGTACTCATCAGGGACGGTTTTTGACAGGCAGAAAGCTCAGAAATTCTCGCATTTGAACCCAGTTCAATTTAGTTCAATTTGAGGATGGCACGCGGAATTTTGAAGCCCATCCCCCATCTTGTCACAACAAACCAATTCGAAGATCATGGCTGACATCAAAGCATCCGGCAACACGAAAGTGAAGACCATCAAGGCCCAATTCAAAGAGGAGTACGGCGCCACCCTGCGCGTTTACAAAGGCATGGGCAAGAAGTACGCCGACGACGATGAGACCTTGGCAAGCGCACGCCACAACAACGAGCGCCCCGATGGGGACGGTGCTGTCGACCTGCACGGCAACATGCTCGTGAAGACGGTGGAGGAGCGTTTCATGAAAGAAATCGGTGTGAAGGTCCAAGTGGCCAGCGCCGACGACAGCGAGCTCGCCGACAACAGCGCGAAACTGGGCAGCCTCTCCTGAGGCGTTCTTCCCTTCTGACAATTTCCCGCGCGGCCCTCAAAGCCGCGCGGTTTTTTTCGGCCCCAAACCCCATTGACCATGACCCACCATTCCAGCATCACCGACAAGCCCATCACGAGCGTTGACCAGGACAAACTCAAGTCCAAGCGCTACGCCCTCGCCCTGACCCAGTTCATTTCCAAGAGCGACACCCCCATGACCGTGGGACTGCAAGGAGAGTGGGGAACGGGAAAAACGTCGATGATGTACATGCTGCGGGAGCAGCTCAAAGCCATGGACATCGCGACCAGCTGGGTCAATACTTGGGAGTACAGCATGTTCCGCGGAGCGGCGGAAACCACACCCGCCGTCTTGCGCGGCATGCTCGAGAAGCTCATCGCCAGCTGTGAAGCCGAGGGCCAATGGACGCTCCACGACGAGAGCAAGCAAACCATGAAAAAGGTCGGGCGCTTTTTCACCCGACTCGGCAACCAGGCCATCGCCAACAAAACGGGCTTGGACATCATGGATGCAGCAGCCGGGGAAGATGCTGCAGCGGTTCAGGCCGAAATCGCAGACGTCAAAGAAGACATCCGGGCCATCATTCAAAAGCTGCTCGACGACCCGTCGAACAGCTACAAGCGCGTCGTCTTTTTCGTGGATGACCTCGACCGCATCCCGCCGACAGACGCCGTGGAGGTGCTCGAGGCGCTGAAAAACATGTTCGACATCCCGAATTGCATCTTTGTCCTGGCCATCGACTACGAGGTGGTCGTCAAGGGCCTGGAGGGCAAATTCGGCGAGAAGACCGAAGAGAACGAGCGCGAATTCCGCAGCTTCTTCGACAAGATCATCCAGGTGCCATTCTCCATGCCGACGGGGGCCTACACCATCGATGAGCTCATGCAAGACAAGCTCTCCGGCATGGGCATTGCCATTCCCGAGGAGTACAAAGACGAATACGCCAAGGTGGTGACCTACACGGTGGGCTTCAACCCCCGAAGCCTGAAGCGCTACCTCAACAGTTTCTCCTTGCTGCGCAGCCTGCGCGATGCGGATTTCCGCGACGACCCGGAAGCCTTTGACGGCGACCAACCCGACGCCAAGGACGATCTGATGCTGTTTTCCCTCCTCGGACTGCAGATCAGCTACCCCAAGATCTTCCGCTTCCTGGTCCAAGACATCCAGTATGTCGACTGGGAGCCCGGAATGGCCGAGAAGCTCTCCGTGAACCTGACCGAGGTCGCAGAAACGGTCAGCAAGTTTGGCGATGGCATGAAGGGAAAGACCGACGAGGTCTGGGAGCAGATCATCTACGGGTTCTGCAACCGGGACCTCGGTGCCGGCAAGCGCGACCCCTACCTCAAAGCCAAATGGGAGAGCATCGTGGACCTGCTCAACCTCTTGCGCGACACCTTCTCCCTCACGGAGGGGAAAAAGGAGGAAGACGTCGAGACCCTGTATGACCTGCTCGGACGCAGCATGTCCTTTGCTGCCATCACCAACGTCGACGACGATGTGGCGGGCAAGAGCGGCATGGAGAAGCGCGGCAAAGTGGTCCGCTTCGACTCGATGGAGTCCAAATACAATTTCCTCAAGGAAGACCCCGCCATCAACCAAAAGGCCCTTCCCCTTTGGCGCTCAGTGGGTGAAATGTTCGAGGCCTTCGTGGCCGAGCGGGACTGCGCCATCAAAGTCACTGCATCCTACATGCCCCTCAACAAGGGGCGGGACAAGGTCGCCAAACTGCACAACTGCAAGGCCAAGAAGCTCATCATCAAGGGCCATGTCTACCACCCGGTCGGCGTCCCTGCTCCGGAAGGCAACGCCCACATCGAATTCAAGGAGGGCGGCAAAAGCATTCCCGATCAGTGGAGCTTCACCCTCTTCTCTGAGGAGGGTCTGCCCCGCCTGCGTGAGGTCATCGCGCAACGCATCGACCAACTCGCCTGATGGGGCGGAGGTGCGGGTTTTCGTGGAGCCTCAGTCGGCTGCTGGGCATTCAAACTTTAAAGCAACGGATTGCCCGCTTCACGGGCATCCCGTTGACCCGACAAGGCCGCCAGCGAAAAGTCGGCAAATGGCTGCTCAGCCTCTTCCTGGGCCGCCGCCACTGAACTCACCTAACGCAGTGGTGCTGAGGTCGCCACACGTCGATAAATGGTGCCTCGCTCCGGGTGACTCGCCTCCTTGTCCGTGCGGAACACGCCAACGAACCGATACAGCGTTTCACCCAGTGGCGACTTTCCATGAGCGAAGGTGATCCGGTCCACGTTCCTCGACATGGCCCGGTCATGGTGCGCCTTCCGGAAGGACTTCCGAGGACTCAGACAGAGCTCCGTGATGGTGCATCCATCCTCGGACAGGGAATTGGCCCAGTCCCGATTCTCGTACAGTTTGGGAAACCACAGATAGGTGCCTGAATCGAGAGGATTGCTGGCCCAAGCCTTTTGATACCCGGAATAGTCATGTCCAAAAGCGTTGCACGCGTCGGCAATGCGGTGAAATGCGGCCCCATTGGATATGCTCACCTCACCAAGAGCACGATACCGTTCGGGTGAATGCTGGAATGTCGGGTCCCATGGCTTCCACGATCCCTCAGCGCGTTGCGCATCCATCCCGGCCCTCAGCCGTTCCGCCACCCCCTCGATCTGTCGGTGAATCTCCCGCAGGGGCACATCGGCCTTGATCCGCACCACCTCGTGACCCGTCGCATCGACAATGTCCTGCTTGCGCAAATCGTCCTGGACCACCTGCTTCCTGTGAAATCCCTCGTCCACTTCGATGTGGAGATTGAATTGGGGGAAATAAGCATCGGTCAAGGCATGACCGCCTTCCTTGCGCCGCACATACTGCTGCGTAATCATCTCCACCTCATCGCTGTCAATGCGGTGCCAGATTCCGGACACCACATAGGCTTCTCTGCTCTTCCGATTCAGCCGCTTGAACTGCCGGAACAGACTTTCTTCTTTCGTCACGGGGTCAAGAATTCAGAAGATGTTCCGGCCAGAAATGGACTCGATATCGTCGACCTCCGAACACCCTGCAGCCTCTGCCCAGGCATTGGCCTTGGTCAAACTCCTTTCATTGAAGCCATCGCCAATCGGGAAATAGTATTTGTGCCCGCGATAGTCCTTGACGGCAATCTGGACGGCAATGCCCAGCTCATCCCAGAATTTTTCCTCCATGGTGCTCACTTTGGTGCGACCATGCAAGGAAATCTCCTCATTGGATGTCTTTGTTCGGGTGGCGCTGATGTTCTTCGAGGTGTCCAACCCCCGGACGTCAACGGACTTTCCCCGGTCACCCGAGTGGATGAATCCGAGAATGAGGTAGGGAAACTTCTCGGTGAATTCTTTCTGGAGGGTTCGCAGGAGTTTCCTGCCATGTACGGTCACTTCTTTGGCCATGGTATGGAGTATTGAGGAATGAAATTTTAACAGCTCAGCGGCGGAGGTTGCGGATTTTCTCGCGGTACTCCTGGATGTCCTCGCGGCAGCCCCGGATCTTCTCGCGGAGGTCCGCGATTTTCTCCTTGTTGCGACCGCGCTTGGAATCGATGCGATCGAGCTCGCGGTCGCGGGTGCTGCGGTAGCTGTCCTTGCGGCTGCGGTCTTTGGTGGTGGTGAGGGCGCGCTTGCAACGCTCACGGGCGCGCTTTTTGTCCTCCATCAAATCACGGTTGTCGTCGCGCAATTTGTCGATGTCACGACGGTGGCGGGCAATGTCCCGCTTTTCGCTGTCAATGCAGCCGAGGTAGTAGTTCTTGGACATGGCTCAACCGAAGATGAGGACCAATCGCCTTGGTTCAAAGTTCAATCCAGTTCAACAAGTGGTCAAAGGCGTGGGATTCGGCTATTTTCGATGCATGACCGTGCTTCAAGTCATCCTCGCCATCCTGTTTCCGCCCCTGGCCGTCCTCGACCGCGGGTGCGGCAGCATCCTCATTGTGCTCCTGCTGACCGCATGCGGTTGGGTACCCGGCGTCATCGCCGCCCTCGTCATCCTCAACAAGAACGACTGACTCAGGGATTGCACCAGAGCTCAATCTCATCGAGCCGGCGAGAGTACACTCCCGTGTAGGGAAAGGAAATGCGGATGGTACCGGAGCCTGCAGGCACCGCATTGAAAGAGGCCCGTTGGTGCCAGTCGTCACCATCCCCTCCTTGGTCGTCTCCTGTGATGATCTCCGTGTTGAGCATGCCTCCATTCACCGTGACCACGGGGATGTCTTGGGTCCAGAAGCCCGCATCGTACGCCACCATCCAAAACCTCAATTCAAAGGGTTGAGACTCATTGTAGTCGAATTCGACATACCCCGGACAAATGGCTGCGATGCCCGCCCCTTCATATCCCGTGCTGACTGCCCAGTCCCCAACAGAGGAGCAATTGGAGGTGATTTCCGCCGTCAAGCCATCGAGGTCCTCGCAGTGGTGGACCCAACAGGCTGAGGGCGGGGCCTCCTCGTCCTCCTCGATGACCCCCGAGCAGTCGTTGTCCAGTCCCATCGCCGTGGCGGGCGCACCGGGGTAAACGCTGGACTCGTCGTCATTGCAGTCCTGGCCATTGAGGACATAGCCGGACGGAACGGGCGGGCATTCGAAGGCACTCTGGGCATCGGCATCGCCGTACCCATCGCTGTCGTTGTCCGGCCAGATCCATTGGGCGTATTCGCACGAGCCGTCGTCAAAGGTGGCCTGGGCGTCGTAGTTGCAGGCGGAAGCGTCGGTGCACCCGAGGTCTTCGGCCGAGAGCGGCATGGTAAACCCGTATTCCTGCCCCCACACATCGAGTGAGCCGATGCCCATCCAGGCCCGGCAGACGTAATCGCCGCCCGGCGAGAGCCCACCGAGGTTGGCCTCGAAGAGGCCGGTCGCGTCTTCGCTGGCCGGGATGCGCGTCCACTCTCCCCCCTCCGGTTTCCACTCCAACGCCACGGCGCCATTGAAGGTCGGGGTGTAGGGCTCGATGCGGCCCCGGAGGGTGGCCGTCGAATTGGACGTGATGAGGGCCGACAGGGTCACAGGCAAGGTGGCGCCCGTGTTGACCGCGGGGTCCACGGGATTGGTCCGCGGCAGATTCCAATTCCAATCCTCCGCACTGCACGCGGTGAGGACGAGGGCGAGAATCCAAAATGACGCGTTCCTCATTGTTCGATGAATTGACGGATGGCCTGGCGATGTTGGTCCGCTGCGCGCCGGGTTTCCACCAGGTTCCAGCTCCACAGCACGCCGCTCACCCCCAAGGTCACAAACGCGGCCTTGTGGAGTTGATTGGCTTTGACATAAGCCGTCTCAGCCGCATCCGGGGTCAAGGCGTTCTGGTAATCGGTGTATGCTCGATCGGAGAGGGCGTCCAACACGAGTCCGGCTGCAGCTGGCAAGGCGACGGCCAGGAGCCAATTCCCCCCCTTCTTCTGTCCGAACGTGACGTACTCCATCCCCATGCCTGGCGCCACAGCCGACAAGGCCAAGGCCCCACCTGTGCTCCGCGGCTGGGCGGAAATGAGTTGGGTCTCATTGGACTGCTTGGTCCCCAGCTGCCAGAAGCGGTATTGGAACTCGTAGTTGCCCGGAGGCGCGCCGCGCAGGGCGTCCCGAACCTCTTGGGGCCCTTCGGCTCCTTCCATGCGCACCCGCATGGGGAATCGGGGATCGTAGTAAAACCGGAATGGCAACGTCACTTCAGCCGTGGCGTGCAGCCGGACTCCGGCGTAGGTCGGCACCGCCGGCAAGGCCATGCCCGAGGCCGCATCCCGGAAATGCCGCTCCACCATTTCCGAGCGCAGTCCCGAGACATGGAAGTCCACGGTGGCACCGCGCAGAGGATCAAGGTCGAGGTCGACTTCCACCGGGGCGTTGAGGTTCATGCGGTTGGACGGGCGATATCGGCTCAAGGCGCGCTGCATGACGGCCTCCATTTCGGTCCGCCACGTCGCGGCCCCCAGCTTGTCCACCTCGAAATAGCTGAATGTGCTGTCGCGGAGGACCTGTTCCGGAACCCCATCCAAAGGGTGGCGCACGATCTGGTCGCGGGCCGCCAGCTCCATCGCAAAGAGGTTCATCGCGCTGGCCACATTGCCCCCCACGTATTGCTCACTGAACAGGCGCTGTCCGGTCTCGGCGTCTGACACCGTCACGGCGTGGACCTGGATGCCATTGCGGCACGTGATCTCGAGCATGGCCACACCATCGGCTCCCGCGAGGTTGCCCCACTGCGCCGTGGTCGACTCATCATACAGGCCCGACATCTGCTCTTGCCACTCCTCGAGGATGGCGTCCTTGACGTTGCCCCGTTCCAACAGGGTCGTGGTCGTGCCGAGCGCCTCTTCGAAATCGTCAAGGGCATGGGACACGTCCGCACTCG
>CBFHWV010000056.1:0-12719 GCA_965659565.1 uncultured Flavobacteriales bacterium | reverse complement strand
TGTGCACGATGGAAAGGGTCACGGGCAGGATGGCATTGGCCTGAGGACCCGCATCCACCACGTTGGTGTCGGTTGGGGGCAGGACAGGTTCGAACCCGATGAGGGTGTCCCCGCCGACGGTCCAAGTCCACGAGCCAAAGGCCGTGCCCAGGTCGAGGGGCACGCCGGTGGACAGGTTCTCCAATGGGAGGGCGTCTCCGAGACACAGGGTGTCTGGCAAGGCCATGTCCGCCGCCACGATCGCCGGAATCTCAAAGCTCACCTCGTCCATGTCGGTGCACCCTCCGATGGCCGTCTGTACGGTGGCCGTTGCGATGTAGCCTGTGCCGAGAGGATTGGGGTAGGCGTGCGACAAGGTGCCCGACGTGGTGATTTCAGGATCGGGATTGAAGGGGTCTCCCACATTCCAGACAAAGGAATCCGCGTCTCCGGTGTAGGAGAGGGTGGCCACCACATCGCAACCGGAGAGGCCGTCGACCACGAGGTCGCCAACCGGCTGCGGGAAGGCGGAGACGGTGTCGGTGTGCGCGGCTGCACAACCCGTGATGGGGTCGACCACTTGAAGCGTGACGGCATAGGCCGCGGTGTCCGATGTGGCGATCCAATCGGGGGCCGAGGGCGTCGCTGTGGTCAGGGTGTCCGTGCCAAAGGGGGTGTCCACAATCCATTGCGCCAAGGCCGTGACGGGGTAGTCAATGGCATTGACGGCAAATCCAATGGGGCTGCACCCGTCCTCTGGGAGGGTGAAGTCCGCCGACACTTCATCTTGGACCAACACGGTGGCGCTGGATTCTGCCGAACAGCCTTCCGCGCTGGTGGCCATGACCGTCAACAAGTGGGTCCCTGGAGCCAAGGCCACCGTGGTGTCCGTGGTGCCATTCCAAGGATAAATGGTGCCGAGGTCGACTTGCAGGCTCCATGCAGAGGCGCCATCGGTGGAGGCATCTGACCTCACGGGCTGCGCGGGCTCGGGGGCGCACAAGACGTCTTCAGCAGCGATGGACGGGGTCGGCGTGGGGTGGACGGTCACGGTGGTGGAATCCGATCCGGCACAACCGAAGACGCTGATGCCGCTGCCGATGACCGTGTAGGTTCCCGGCGCCGTGTACAGGTGGCCGGTGGCACCCGGGGGGTCAGGGTTGGCGGGGTCGCCGAAATCCCAGTTGACACTGAGGGCGACTTGCGAAGGGGCCTCGACAGCGAGGGGCGTGCACCCTTCTTCCTCCTCGACGAAGGGGGCAAAGGATGGACGTACCAACAGGGTGGCTTCGTCGGTGGCCGTGCACCCATTGGATCGGGTCAAGCTGTAGGCGATGGACACGGTGTCCGTAGCGATGCCGGGGTTGATGAAGGTATAATTGAAGCCCTCATAATCGCTGGTGATGGTGCCGTAATCCTGTCCGAAATCGGACCACACCTGGTCCACTTCCCAGAACCATTCCGGATCTGCTCCACCATTGAACCCGTTGCCCTCAAAGGTGAAGGAGGACCCACTGCAGACCTCTCCACCATCGGTCTGTACAAACGGGGCAGGGGCCACTGCGACCTGCAATTCATCCGAACTGGCGCACCCGCCAAGCCCGGCTTCGACGGTCACGGCATAAAAGACGGTGTCCTCGCTGTTGTTGGGTGGCCACGTGTGGGTGCCGTTTGCATCTGGACCGTCGGCCGAGCCATGGCCGTAGTCCCATGTGAAGCTGGCGGGGCCGACGTTACCGGTGGTGTCGACGGCCAACAGGGCCAGGGACAATGGGCTGCATCCCAGCGTGTCCCCGTTGAGGAGTTGGACTGCGGGTCGCGGCAGGATGGTGAACCCTTGGGACAGGGTGTCGCTGCAACCGGCAGCGGTGGTGACCACGAGCTCCACGGTCTGGGAACCGGGGTCGTCGTATTCGAGGTTTTGCATGGCGCCCGCCAAGGCCGTGCCATCCTCCAACGTCCATGCGTAGTCCACAATGGCTCCACCGAGCGAGACGTCGGTCGTCGAGGTGGTCCCATCGAGGGTGGTCGGCACCCCGAGACAGGCGTCCTCTACCGCGAAGTTGGCTTCCGGAATGGCCGCCAAAGTGAAGGTCCGGCTTCTCGAATCCGTGCAGCCATTGGCGGACTCCACGTCGAGGGTGAACGTGAAATTGCCCGGCCCAGTGAGGTTGACTGGGGGTGGCGCGTCGTCCGTCGCGATGACGCCGACGCCATCCAAGGTCCAGCTGTAATTCAAGGCATCGGTGGAGGCGTCAAGGGGCTGCACAGCGGCCATCTCCGCGCAGGCATCGGCCGGCAAGGAGAAGTCCGCCACAGGAGGGGTCAGGACCGTGACCGGCACCACGGCTGCACCGAGGCAAGCCGGGGCTGCCGTCGGAAAGACTTGAATGGTGGCATCGTAGTCCCCGGCACTGCCGTAAACATGGCCAGGTTGAGAGGGGATGTTCCCAAACGGAATCAAGCCGTCCTCCATGGCAATGGTGATGGAAAAAGGACCGTCTCCGTAGGAGAAATTGAAGCTCAGGTCCCCGGCGGTCAAAGGCGCATCGGCACTCCAGTCGACGGTTTCGAATTGGAACGGCTCTCCCGGGCAGAGGGTGGTCATGTCGCCTGTGGCCGAGACCGTGGGCGGTGGGGCAACCATGATGTCGGTCGTGGCCGTATCGATGCCGCAATGGTTCTGCGTGTACAAGGTCACGGTGTACGTGCCCGGGCCTGGAAAACTCACGTCGTGGAATTGGTCGCTGTTGCAGTCTTCGCCCCAGTCGATCCATTGGGTCGGGTCGGGCCCGCTTCCGACATAGGTGGCGCCACCAAAGTCCCATTTCTCCGTGCGAACGGTGCCATTTCCCGCGAGGTTGTTGCCGCTGGAGGCGGAACAGCAATTCGCACACGCGGCATTGCTCACCACGGTTTGGTTGTTGGGCCAGCACACGACTGGGTCCTCCACGTCGATGTCGGCTTCGTCGCGATCCCAGGTGAGGAAGGCGTCGGTGAGGGTGGCCTGCTTGTAACCGGTTCCCACAATGCTTCCGCCGGGAACGAAGGGGGTCGTGGCGCTTCGGACCGAGCAGAAGTTGGAGTAGGTCAGCGTGAGGGTGTGGTCGCAGTTTCCGGTGGTGCAAATGCCGGACTCATAGACGTGGGACGCCCCAAGAATGCGGTAAATCTCATCGCCACCGCTGGAGGTGAACCGCAGGGTGTCGTATTGCGGATCGTTGAAGACATCGGCCATGGTGAAGTTGTCCGCGGCTGACCCGTCTCCCCAATCCAGGCTGAAGCTCCAAGTGGGGGAAAATGCGAGGTTGATGTCAATCTTGGGCAACCCTTCAAATGGGGCGCAACCGCCGTTGTTGTCCGCGTAAACCAGTCCGGCGCCCGGCGTCTCTGGCTCGTACACCAGCACCCCCGCAGCCCCGGCTGGACAGGCGGTGGTGGTCACCGTGATGTCATAGGTCTGCCACTCGGTGGGCGCATAGGTGTGCGGAATGGGCGTGGTGCCATCCCAGTTTCCGATGAATTCGGGTGCAGAGCCGTCTCCCCAGTTCACTTGCACCCCGGTGTGGGTCGCAGGCAGTGCGGTGAGTTCAAAGGTGAACGGCGCCGGTGACGCCGTGACACTGGGAATGCATTGGAACCAGTGGGGCGTGGTCGCCGTTGCAGGCAGCGTGGAATAGGCTTCGGTGCCGGCAAATTGAGGGCACTGCGCATGGACTTGGAGGCCAACGGCGAGAAAGCCGGTCAGGAACCATCCGAGAAAAAACGCGCGCAGGGCCATGGAAAGGTCTACGGGGCGAGGGGCACTGAGGTTGCACGGAACCATGCCTTGAAAGTACCGGCCCAACACCGGCGATGTCCGGGCTTCCCATGGACTTGTTCACCCCCAAATGGTCACATCGCCGCTTTGGACGGGCGGGGCGTCAACCCGCCAGGTGCCAGAGGTAGAGCACGGTCAGTGTGGCGAGGAAACCCAGCCCCAGCCAGGCGGTGATTTGAAGCGCCCATCCGGGCCGGGCCTCTCGCGGAAAGGCCTTCCGCGTGACCAGGATGAGCATGGCGATCGCAGCAGGGGGAGCGACGCAAAAGCTGAGGATGTTGCCGAAGTCGAGCAGCGTTCGGATGTCTTCCGGGAACACGATGATCAGCAGCAGGGCGCCGAGTGAGATCAAGACAATGCTGATGTGTTCGTGCGCCGTTTTGGCCTCCGTGTCGCGCAAGGCCGCGATGCCGTGGCTGAAATTCCGGCTGAAGCCGTCCAGACAGGCGATGCACGTGCCCAGCATGGCAGCAAAGGCTGCAGACCCCACGAACGGACGGCTCCATTCTCCCAGTACTTCGGTGTACAGCGAGATGATGCCGGCTGCAAACGCGGCTGTCCCCGAGGGCAACGCCATGTCATGGGTGCGGAGCAGCAAGGCGCCCAGCAAGAGGAAGCACATCCCCAGCAGCAGGCAGAATCCGTACCCGAATGTGAATTCGCGGACGGCCTGTTTGAGGGGCGGGGTGTACCCGGTTTGCTTGTACCGTTCCAGCGTCCAAATGCTGATCCAGGGACTGAGGTCCACCGCGGAAGGCATCCAGCCCAGCAGGGCAATGAGAAAGGTGAATTCAACCCCGCGCCACGGATTGAAGTCTTCCGGTGGTGGTGGCACAGCACTGAGCGGCGTGTGCATCAGGGCCCCAACGGTGGCGCCGAGCGTGCCCACCAGCAAGACGATGCTGATGACCTTGATGACCTTGTCCAGCGCGGCATACCGCCCGAGCATCAGCACAGCGGCACACAGCGTGAAGGTCAGGACGGCCACGTGTGGCGTGGCGTTGAAGCCCCATGTCGCCGACGCCCCAAACAGGAAGTCGAGGAAGGCGGCGGTCACGATGCCCACGCCGCCCATCACAAAAGCGCAGGTCAGTGCATTGAGCAGGAGGTAGGTCCAGGAAGCCCAGCGTCCAAAGGTGCGGTAACCGGCGATGAGGGACGTGCCGGTGACGTTGGCGTAGCGCGTGCTGAACTCGTAGAAAGGGTACTTGGCAATGTGGGCTGCGACGACCGCCCAAAGCAGGGCGTACCCATAATTGGCCCCAGCCCTTGTGGCTTGCACGAGGTGGCTGGTTCCGATGGCGGTGGAGGCGAAGACGATGCCGGGCCCAAGGGTGAGCAGCAGGCGGCGAAGGTTCATGGATCAGTGCGGGTCCGCGAAGGCCGGGTTCTCGACAAACGCGGTGTCGGTCAAGGTATGCAGGAAAGCCAGGAGGGCTTCCTTCTGGACCGGTTGCAGCATCAGCCCTCCCGAGCTGTATTTCATGAACGGATCGATGGTCGAAGAGGGAACGCCACCGGAATTGTAGTGGTCCACGACCTCTTCGAGCGTCTGCATGCGCCCATCGTGCATGTACGGCGCGGTCAGGGCCACGTTGCGGAGGGTGGGGGTGCGGAAGCGCCCGCTGTCGAGGGCCTGTCCTGTGACGCCCGCCAGTCCGGGATCCGCTTCAAAGGTGGCGTCGAGGCCGTTGTTGTGGAAGAGGTAATCGGTGAACTGCAAGCCGGCCTCGCCATGGCAGTGGAAGCAGTCGGCGCCGAACTGCCCGCCTTGCACGACCTCAGGGTCTCCCCCCTCTCGGTTGAAGATCTCGTAGCCCTGGAACTCCAGGTCTGTCAGCTGTGCCTGTCCACGGCGCCACCGGTCAAATTTGCTGTCGGCAGACACCATGGTGCGCAGGAATTGCGCCACGGCTTTGGACACCCCCTCCGCCGTGATGTCGGCGGACCCGAAGGCGGTGGTGAACCGGTCCACATAGTCGGGGTCAGCAGCCAGCCGCGCTGTGGCATCTGGCCAGGGCAGGTTCATTTCATCGGGGTGTGGTATGGGTTCCAGCACCTGCTCTTCCAAGGTCACCGCACGGCCGTCCCAGAAGAACCGGTTGGCCCAGCCCATGTTGATGAGGGCCATCGCATTTCGCGTGCCTTGCGCACCGGTGATTCCGGTGGACACCTGCGTGGGCTCGGCAAAGGAAAACTGCGGCATGTGGCAGGTGCCACAGCTCATGGTGCTGTCCGCGCTCAGCGCCTTCTCCCAAAACAGCAAGCGCCCGAGTTCCACGCCCTCGACGGTGGTGGGGTTGTCCGGTGGAATGTCCATCGGCGGAAAAAACGGAGGAATGTCAATCTCCAACGGGGTCGCTCCCGAGGGCAGTTCGCACACCGTGGGGTCGGGCTGGCACGACCCGCCCATCACGGCCAACAGCAGCAGGCCAAGGCCAACGGCAAGGGGGGATGTTGGGGTCGACGTGGGCATGCTGCTCAAAGATGGCGTGGAATCTTCAAGGAATCCGGGTGAGGGTCACGGTGGCGCGTTGTCCGCTGACATAGCGGGCCGCCAGGTCGGGGTTGTCGCCGGTGTGCGTGATGTTGTCGACCGCCGGATTGATGGGGTCCTCCCCGGCAGAGAGGAAGTCGAGGATCTCACCGGTGATGGAAAAGGCATGGGAACTGCACGGCCCGATGGTCCAAGGGTCATCCAGCCGCACTTCGATGAGGTTGGCGTCGCCGCCGATGTGGTAGGCATAGGGATGGGTGAATGCGGTGCCACCTGTGGTGTCGGCCTTGCCGTCAAACTTGCTGAAGATGTACCCTGTGTTCCAGCTCCAGAAGAGGCCGGCACTGCCCGACACGCCCAACGGGTGGTCGTTGGGCCAGATGGTCGGATCGGTGTCGGTGTTGAACTCGGCCGGAACACCAAGGTGGATGCGCAGGCCTTCATACACGCCGGGGGCCACCGAATAGCGCCATTCGACGTCGTCTCCCGCATCCCACCGTTCGGCGTCGGAGAGCCGCACGGCACCGGTGTCGGTCAGCAGTTCAATTCCACCGATGTAGAGGGCAAAGGTCTCGAGCCGCAAGTGATTCCCTTGGTCGTCCAGGGCGGTCCGGCCCACCAGCACGCTGTCGCCGCCAAAGGTGAAGTCCGCCGTCAAGGTGACCGTGCCGGGCGAGGCGTTGTCGGGCTCCGGGGTGCAGCTGCCCAGGACGGCCACCATGATGGCCAGAAGGCCGATGGGGAAAAGGAGATGGGGGAAGCGGTACACCATGGACACGAAAATCGTCAATGTCAGAACGCAGGGGGGCAACCAGAGTTGCAATGTTGCTGAAAATGGGCCACAAAGGGGCTTGGGAACCGCTCGCGAACCCCCGAACTTGACCGCATGCAGAAAGGGGTGACCGGAACGGTGCCGACGGGATTCCGGGTTCGCCGGGCTTCCGCGGGAAGTGGCAAGACCTTCAAATTGGTCGAGGCCTACCTCGCCTGCTGTTTGGCATCGGCTGAGCCACTGCCGTTTCGGCGCATTCTCGCCTTGACCTTCACCAACAAGGCGGCCCAGGAGATGAAGGACCGCGTGGTCGAGGAGTTGGAACTCCTCGCCGAAGACCCCGGGTCGAGTGCCCATGCCAGCGGGTTGGCCGAGGAAACGGGCTTGGAGGTGTCCGAATTGGGCCGCCGCGCCCGCAAGCTTCGGACGGCCTTGAACCGCCACTACGGCGAGCTGTCCATCCAGACGCTGGACAAATTCGTCGGGGGGCTGGTGCGTGGCTTTGCGACGGACTTGCAGCTCGAGCACGATTTCAGCGTGGAGCTGGATACGGGGCGGCTGCTGGATGCGGCCGTGGACCGGGTGCTGGAGCAAATGGGCCGGGATGCCGACCTGACCGAGTTGCTGGGCCGCTTTGTGGAAGAGGCCGTGGAGGACGACCGCGACGCCAAGGTGCGCCGGCAATTGATCGACATCGGCCGCTCGGTGGACCAGGAGCAGATGCTGCCACTCCTCGAGCAGCTCGAAGGCTGGACGCCGGCCCGCTTCATCGAGGTCCAGAACCGGATGCGGGCGCAGGTGGCCCGCCGCAGAAAGGCGCTGATGGCCGCGGCGAGTGGGTTGTCGCACGACCTCGCTCAGGCCGGCGTGCACGACGCCTTCACCCGAAAATGGGTGCCCGAAAAATGGCTGCCCCGGTTGGCGGCCGGGCGGGTGGACAAGCCGTCCAAAACCCTGCTGGCTGGCATGGAAGAAGGGACTTGGGCCAAAAAGAACGACGCCGACGGAGCGGCGGCCATTGCGCCCTTCCACGACCGGCTGGTGGCCTTGGCAGAGCAGGAGCTCGCCATGGGACCGACCGAGGCGGGGCGGGTGCACCGCACGCAGGTGATGCTGTCGCGGTGGTTGCCCCTGGTCGGGACGCTCACCGCCTTGCGCGACGCCCACCTCGGTGTGCAGCGCGACGACAATGTGCGCACCCTCGGCACCCTGAACCGCATGATTGCGCAGGTCGTCGCCGACAGCCCGGCACCGTACATTTTTGAGCGGACCGGCGAGCGCTATGACCACATCTTCATCGACGAATTCCAGGACACCTCGGTGATGCAGTGGCGCAACCTGGCCGTCGCGGTCGGGGAGACCCTGTCCCACGGCAAATTGTCGCTCGTGGTGGGCGATGCCAAGCAGGCCATTTACCGGTGGCGCAATGGAGACCACCGTCAGCTCATGGCCCTGCCGGGCTTTGCCATGGAGGAGGGGGAAACCCTGCCCGAAGCGCTGGTGGACGCGGCAGGCCGAATGCGCGACGAGCGGGACATCCAGCCCATCGAGGAGAACTGGCGAAGTGCCCCGCAGGTGGTGGACTTCAACAACACATTGTACCCGGCCCTCACCGAAGGCATGGGCGACGAGGTGGCCGAAGTGTACGCCGACGTCCAGCAGGATCCCCGAAAGGACTTTCCCGGAGGGGTCGAAGTGGAGGTGGTGGAAGCCGATCGCGCCGAGGACCGGTTCGATGTGGTCTGCGGCTGGATGGAGCAACGCATCCGCGCCTCCCTGGCCGACGGGTTCGCAGCCGGGGACATCGCATTGCTCGTGCGCACCAACAAGGAGGCCAAGCGGCTGGCGGAATACCTGCTGGCGTGTGATCCCAAGATCATCCCCTTCACCGACGAGAGCTTGGCCCTGGGCCGACATCCGGCGGCCTTGGCCGTGATCCACCTGTTGGAGGCGATGGAGGAACCGGACGAGCCGGGTCCCGTTCTCAAATTCCTGCAGGCATGGGGCGCCATCCAGGTGGCGCAGAAGCAGCCGTGGAACGAGGCGGAGGTGCTGGCCAAGTTTCACGAGGAGCACGTCTACGACCGGAAGGATGGCAGCAACACCCAGGGGCGCTACGGCACCTTGCGCGGCCCCGCGTTGCTTCAGGAAGTGGTGCCGGATTTCGACGGGGCAGCGTGGTCCGCGCTTCCGCTGTCGGAGGCCATTGGCCGCATTTTGCGCAGCTTGGAGTTGGACACGCGCTACCCGGCCCACGCCGAGTCGCTCATGGAATTGACGCAGGACCGGGCCGCGGTCGAATTCGGCCGGTCTGGATTCCTCGCGTATTGGCACCGCAAAGGCGCCCAACAGAGCATCCGGGTGCTGCCCGGACCGGACTCGGTGCGCATCCTCACCGTCCACAAGAGCAAGGGCCTGCAGTACCCGGTGGTCATCACCCGGTTTGACGACCAGCGCATCCACAAGCACGACACCCTGATTCCGGCGCGGTTCTCAAAGGAAGACCAGGCCGCGTTTGAATTGCCCGGACTGGTCGCCCCGGTGTCCGTGTTCAAGGAAACGGCCGTGCACGCCGCCTACGAAACCGAGCAGACCCGGCAGCGTTTCGATGCCTTGAATGTGGCCTATGTGTGCACCACCCGGGCCGAGGTGCGGCTTCACATCATCATCGACGTCCAAAAGGCCGAATGGGGGGGAGAGGACCTGCCCGGTACCGTCGGCCGGTTCATGGCGCGCGGCATCGAGGCGGCCTTCGGCTGCGATCTCACGGCCGGCCCCTTTCGGACAGAGGACTTCGATGCGTCGGCCCCCTTGGACTCCGAGCCGACCTCGGACGACGTGGAGGTCAAGGCCATCCCCGGATTCCGGTTTCACGGCATTCCCGACGGGGTCATCGCCGGCCGGCGCCGCGACTTGGACCGCCCCGCCCTCGGCACCCTGTCCCGCGCCGCATTCGGCACGGCCGTCCATGCACAGCTCGCCCGGATTGCCTCCATGGAAGACGCCCGACGCGTCTTGGACCAGCCTTGGCCGTGGTCGCGCTACAGCCGGGCGGATTGGGACCGCATCACCACGGCGGTGCAAGACGTGTTGGCCCACCCCGTCATGTCCGGGTGGTTCGATGGCTCAGGCGCGGTCTACAATGAGCGTGAGCTGGTCGACCTCGACAACCGCGTGGTTCGGCCCGATCGCGTGGTGTTCCACCAAAACGGGGTGGACGTGATCGACTTCAAGACGGCGGTCAATCCGTCCGCCGACCAAGAAGAAAAGGATGCCAAGCAGGTGCGGGGGTACATGCAGGCCATCGCCAGGCAGGACGACCGCGTGGTGCGCGGGTTCCTCTTTTACAGCGCGGAAGGGCGCTGCAAGGAGGTGCACTTGCTTTGAGCCTCAGATTTCGTGCTGGTCCGGCACGTCGTGCCCGCCGTCCAGGAGGTACTTGTCCCGCTTGAACAGCGCCACATCGCTGGCCACCATTTCGGCGCACAGCTGCTCGAGGGTGTGGGTGGGCGTCCACCCCAGTTCCGCTTTGGCCTTGGCGGCATCGCCGACCAGCAGGTCGACTTCCGTGGGCCGGAAGTAGCGCGGATCGACCGCAACGCGCACGGCACCGGTTTGGCGGTCGAGGCCTTTTTCTTCCACGCCCTGCCCCTGCCATTCGAGGTCGATGCCGACCTCCGCAAACGCCATGTCGACAAAGGTGCGGATGGCCACGGTCCGACCGGTGGCCAGGACGTAGTCGTCGGCGTGGTCCTGCTGGAGCATGCGCCACATGCCTTCGACGTAATCCTTGGCGTGGCCCCAATCGCGCTGGGCATCGAGGTTGCCGAGGTGCAGCGTGTCCTGCATCCCGAGTGAAATCTTCGCGGCCGCCCGGGTGATTTTCCGGGTGACGAAGGTCTCCCCCCGAAGCGGGCTTTCGTGGTTGAACAGGATGCCATTCGAGGCGTGGATGCCATAGGCCTCCCGGTAATTCTTGACGATCCAGAAGCTATAAAGCTTGGCCACGCCGTAGGGACTGCGGGGGTAGAAGGGGGTGGTCTCCGATTGGGGCACCTCCATCACTTTGCCGTAGAGCTCGGAGGTGGAGGCCTGGTAGAAACGCACGTCTTTTTCGAGGCCCAGGATGCGGATGGCCTCCAGAAGGCGCAGGGTGCCGAGCCCGTCGACGTCCGCCGTGTACTCCGGGGTGTCGAAGCTGACCTGCACATGGCTCATGGCGGCCAGGTTGTAGATCTCGTGGGGCTGGACCTCCTGGACGATGCGGATCAGGTTGGTGGAATCCGTCAGATCGCCGTAATGCAGTTTGAGGCGGACCCCGTCCTCGTGGGGGTCCTGATAGAGGTGGTCGATGCGGTCGGTGTTGAACAACGACGCCCGGCGTTTGATGCCGTGCACCTCGTAGCCCTTGGACAACAGCAATTCAGTCAGGTAGGCACCGTCTTGACCGGTGATGCCGGTGATGAGGGCGCGACGTGGAGTGGCCATGCTTTGAATTTACGATGCAACGGGGGCAGAACCTTCTGGGGAAGGGGCTTCTCCGCGGTCGAGTTGGTGCTCGACGAGTTCGCGGTAACGGCCCCCGGCCGCCATCAGGGTGTCGTGGTTCCCGACCTCGACGATGCGCCCGTCCTCCATCACGGCGATGCGGTCCGCCGACCGCACGGTGGACAGGCGGTGGGCGATGACGAGCGAGGTCCGGCCTTTCATGAGGCGTTCAAGCGCATCCTGAATGGCCTTTTCGCTGGCGGCGTCAAGGGCACTGGTGGCCTCGTCGAGCAGCAGCAGTTCCGGATCGCGGAGGAAGGCCCGGGCCAGGGCAATGCGCTGCCGCTGTCCGCCCGAGAGCTGAACGCCACGTTCGCCGACCAGGGTGTCGAACCCGTCCGGAAACCCTTCGATGAACGGCATCGCCAAGGCGTCTTCTGCTGCCCGGCGCACGTCGTCGGCCGAGGCGTCGGGCCGGCCGTAGCGGATGTTCTCTTCGATGGTGCCGCCAAAGAGGATGACCTCTTGGGGGACGAGGGCCATGCGGCTGCGCAGGTCCGTCAAGGGGTGCGCTCCGATGGGTTTGCCGTCCACGAGCAGGGTGCCGTCGGTTGGGGCGCGGAAGGCCGTCACCAAGCTGGCGAGGGTGGATTTTCCAGCGCCCGATCCGCCGACGAGGGCCACCGTTTCGCCTGCGTTGAGCTCCAGGTCAATGCCGTCGAGCACCCGCACGTCCTCGCGGTTGGGGTAGTGAAAGCCGACCTGCTGGAAGCGGACGGACAGGCCGTTCGGGGCCGGCGAGGTCGGCGGACGGTCCAGGTCGAGGTCCACGGCTTCGCGGTCGCGTTCGATCAGGTCCATCACTTCTTCGATGGCGCCGAATCCGCGCTGGAGTTCGCCGAAAATGTTGGCAATGCCCCCGATGCTGCCCGCCACGAGTCCCGTCATGAGCAGGAAGCTGAAGAATTGCTCTGAGTTGATCTCTCCACTTTTGAGCATGCTCGCCCCTTGGAACAGGACCAAGGTGATGGCCCCGAAAATCATGACGATGATGAAGCTCGCAAAGGCGCCCCGCCAAAGCGCTGTGCGGAGGGCGATGCCGCGCACCTCCTCGACGCGTTCCCGATAACGGGCCAGTTCGAAGGCTTCGCGGGCAAAGGCTT
>CBFHWV010000055.1:0-12782 GCA_965659565.1 uncultured Flavobacteriales bacterium | reverse complement strand
CAGCGCCTTGGTCACGTTCATCCAGGGTCAGTTTCTGGAGCTTCTCCTGGATGAACGTGACCCAGGCGCTGTCGGCCTTGAAGTGGATGGATTGGACTTGTACTTGCATGTGGGTTCACTTGGGGGTGAGACTTCAAAAGATGCCTCGCGTATCAAGTGGTGACCCTTTGTGTGCGTCCTTCAAGCGCTTCGTGGTGAGGTGGGTGTAATGTTGGGTGGCATTCAGACTGCTGTGTCCCAACAATTCCTTCACCGCATTGATGTCTGCTCCGCGATTGAGAAGGTGCGTTGCAAACGAGTGCCGGATGACGTGAGGGCTGCACTTGTTCAGCGAGCTCGTCTCCGTAATATAGTGATTCACCCTGCGGTAAACAAAGGATGGATAGAGCTCTCGGCCGCTGTCCGTGACGATTAGGAATTCGCTGACACCTGGGCGATTCCGCATGTACTCCTCCGCGAGGTCCAGGAGATTCTGTGACACAGGGATGAAACGCTCCTTGCCTCCCTTGCCTTTCACCTTGATCGTCTTCCGACTCACTTGTACATCTGCGTGGCGCAGGTGAATCAATTCGTCCTGACGAATCCCCGTTTCGTACAACAAGGTCAGCATCAACCGATCTCGAAGACCAGACCAGCTCTCCGGAAAAATAGAGCTGTCGAGAAGGGCGTTGATTTTTCGCTCTGGGACCACCTCACGCACGCGCTTTTCGAGCTTGGGGAGTGTGACGCCGTTGCTGGGGTCTTTGTCCGTGAAGGACATTCGGCGAGCGTACCGATTGAAGGTGCGGAAAGCGCTCACTTTGCGGTGGATGGTCCGTGGACTGCGACCTTCCTGCATCATGCTCACCACCCAAGCGCGAACCCAATCGCCTTGGATGCCCACCAACTCGTGGTGGTCGTATTGATCAGAAAGGAAGCGTTGAAGCTGGTTCAGGTCGGAACGATAACACCGCAAGGTGTGGACGCTGCCTCGCTTTTCCTTCTCCAGGAAGTGCAGAAACGCCTGTAAAGGCTTCTGAGAAGAGAGCGAAGTCGACATTTTGGTTTGGTCTGGGGCCAATATTACCCGACCAAACCGAATGGACAAATTATCAGCCCATCAATGCCTTCTTGTTTTTGTAGACGGCTTTCTTCATGGCCTCACGGCGCACCGTCTTCGGCTTGACGTACGTCTTGCGGGCACGCAGCATGCGACCCGTTTTCGTACGATCGAACTTCTTCTTGAAGCGCTTGAGGGCGCGCTCGATGTTTTCTCCCTCCTTGACCGGAATAATGAGCATGATGGAAAATTGGGACCGCGAAGATAGCGGATTTCAAGGACTTCCGTCCCCTTTCATTCGGAATGTGCTCCTTTCTGAATCAAACTGCGCGAAATGACCAGCTTCTGGATTTCACTGGTGCCCTCCCCGATGGTGCAGAGTTTGGCATCCCGGTAGTGCTTCTCCACAGGGAACTCCTTGGTGTAACCGTATCCCCCGAAGACTTGCACCGCATCTGTTGCCACTTGCACGCACATCTCGGATGCGTTGTATTTGGCCATCGCGCCCAAGCGGGTCACATCCCCGCCATTTTCCTTCGCCCAGCATGCCCGATGAATCAACTGTCTGGCCGCCTCCACACTGACCGCCATGTCGGCCAACTTGAATCCGACGCCTTGAAAATGGGCAATGGGCTGTCCGAATTGTTCGCGCTCCTTGGCGTATTGAACGGCGGCATCCATGGCACCACGGCCGATGCCCAGAGAAAGCGCCGCAATGGAAATCCGCCCTCCGTCCAAAATCTTCATGGCTTGGATGAACCCCTCCCCCACTTCGCCCAACACATGTGATTTGGGAATCCGGCAATCCTCGAAAATCAATTCTGCCGTCTCGGACGCCCGCATGCCAAGCTTGTTCTCCTTTTTGCCGCCCCGAAAGCCCTGCATCTCCCGCTCTACCACCATTGCGGTGATGCCGTGGCTGTCGAGCAACTCACCGGTGCGCACCAGAACGACAGCGACCTCAGCAGACAACCCGTGTGTGATCCAATTCTTGGTGCCGTTGACCACCCAATGGTCGCCGGCATCCACCGCGGTGCAGCGCATCCGCATCGCGTCTGACCCTGTACCGGCCTCCGTCAATCCCCAAGCACCAATGTGCTGACCGGACGCCAACTTCGGCAGCCACTTCTGCTTCTGCTCCTCATTCCCAAAGGTCAGAATGTGGTTGGTGCACAAACTGTTGTGGGCCGCCATGCTGAGCCCGACAGACCCGCAAACCGCAGCCAACTCCTCGATGGCGGCCACATATTCTCCGTAACCCAGACCGGCACCCCCATAGGCTTCAGGGACCAGCATCCCGAGCATGCCCAATTCGCCCATTTTGGCAAAGGCTTCACGCGGGAAATGCTGGGCTTCATCCCACTCCATCACATGGGGTGCGATTTCTTTTGCGGCAAAGTCTCGGACCATGTCACGGATGGCGCCGATGGTGTCGTTTTCCTGGAAGTTCATTGCGTCCGGATTGGACCTGTAAGATCGCGATGAAAGGGTCAATTCTCCCCACACGGCCGCAAATACATGGCGAGCTGTCGCAAAACGGAATCTCGAACACCCAAGCATCCTTGAAGCGTACTGTCCCCCGCCCCGTGGAGGGCCACATACCGCGACAACACCTCGGCCTCCTTCCATTCCACACCCGGCATGGACCGCCAATCCGCCAAGGAGAGCGAATCCGGACACCGACGGATCACATCACCCCGTGAAGCCTCGAATCGCGGTGCCAGAACATCCGCCAAGCTGTCCCAACCCAAGGCCTCCCTCAGCTGACTCGGGGCTACAAAACCACCCCATTGGCGACGCGCGGAGAGAATCCGACCGGCCACCCAAGGGCCCACCCCCTTCATGCGCACCATCGTCAGGCTGTCGGCTGCATTCAAATCCACGGGCTCTTTGGGCCGCAATGGGAAAGTCCCCTCCGTTTCAGGCGACACGCCCTCGGTATGATCCGAACCTGGAACCGGCCGGCGCTCCTTGGTCTCCTCAGGCTGCTGGACGGGCGATGGAAAACGGAGCCGATCTCGGTGTCGGGCCATCCAACCGTCGGGCAAGACCCGCATTCTTTGGAGGACGCGCTCGTCTGAAAAACCGCCGACTGCGGTTCGATAGCGAAGGGCGGACGCCGCTTGCTTGGGTGACAGCCCAGTGGCCACCCACCCCGCTGAATCCAGGGCATCCACGTGGATGGGATTTGCCTCACTCGCATGGCGTTGGACAAGAGGAACAGGCCCCGGCAACCGCTCCAAGGCGGACAACAAAGCGGAGACCGGAACGGGCTCTGGCTCGCTCGGAAGTTGGGCCAACCAAGCCTCTGCGCCACACCACAACAGCAGGCATGCCGCGATACACGCCACGCCCAACCTCTCGGACCGGGGCGGGGATGCAGGACCGGGACGTCCCAATCAGTCGTAGCGCTTGATGGCGCCGGACTTGACCCGCTGCAAGTAATCGGCCAAATCGCCCTTGACCTCTCCGGCCAAGAAATACAGTCCCAACACATTGGGGAAGCACATGGCGAAGATCATGGCGTCTCCAAAATCAAAGACGCTTTTGGCACTGATGGCGCTTCCCACGATCACGAACAGACAGAACACAGCTTTGTAACTGAGGTCAGCTGCCTTGGTCTCTCCGAAGAGGTAGGTCCAAGCCTTCAGGCCGTAGT
This sequence comes from uncultured Flavobacteriales bacterium, assembly GCA_965659565.1. GTDB lineage: Bacteria > Bacteroidota > Bacteroidia > Flavobacteriales_D > Sanyastnellaceae > UBA8752. The sequence continues at coordinate 9,084 of CBFHWV010000055.1, read as the reverse complement.
AGCTCCAGGAGATCATGGTAGACAAGGCGAACAAGATCACTGCCAGGGACAGCACCGCTGGGAACCAAGAAATGCTCTGCTCGAAACTGCTCGACGTCAAGCCGATTGCATCCAGCGACCCCGCCTGGGCGTTGCCTAGAACCGTCACGGCATCAAACTGACCGTAGTCCGTGATCACAATCACGAGTGCGGTCATCGTGCAGATGACCACCGTGTCGATGAAGGGTTCCAGCAAGGCGACGATGCCCTCACTGACCGGTTCATCCGTCTTGGCCGCACTGTGCGCAATCGAAGCTGAACCAATGCCCGCCTCGTTGGAGAAGGCCGCGCGCCGGATGCCTTGAATCAGCACCCCCACCAAGCCACCGTACATGGCGTCACTGGCAAATGCACCACTGATGATGCGGCTGAATGCGGTCGGAACCGCTCCGAGGTTGCTGAGGATGACCCAAAGCGCACCGAGGATGTAGATGCCCACCATGAAGGGAACAATCTTGTCCGTGACTTTGGCAATGGACTTGATGCCGCCCAAAATGACGATGCCCACGATGACGGCCATGAGGGTTCCGAAAATCCAACCTTGGCCATAGAACATGCTGGACTCCCCTCCAGTCACGGAAATGAGTTGCTGTGTCGCTTGGTTGATCTGGACCATGTTGCCGCCCCCAAAGGAGCCACCAATGCACGCGATGGCAAAGAGCGCCGCCAACACCTTGCCCAATCCAGCATTGCCCTTTTTGGCCAAGCCGTCGCGCAAGTAATACATGGGTCCCCCCGAGACCGACCCGTCCTCATTCTGACGGCGGTACTTCAAACCAAGGGTGCACTCCACGAATTTGGAGCTCATGCCAAACAAGCCGGCGATGATCATCCAGAAGGTCGCACCAGGCCCTCCCAAGGAGACCGCCACAGCGACTCCTGCGATGTTGCCCACGCCGACCGTGCCACTCAAGGCTGCTGTGAGCGCCTGAAAATGAGAAACTTCTCCCTTGTGATTCGGGTCGTCGTATTTGCCCCGTACCACGTCCAGCGCATGCCCGAACGCCCGAAGGTTGACAAACTTGAAGTACACCGTGAAGAACAGCGCACCGGCAAACAACCAGATCAAGACGAAGGGGATGGTGAACCCCCCGATGTCGATGCTCCAGAAAATGATGGAGGTGATCACATCGGTCACAGGGCCCATGACGCTGTTGATGGCATCGTCCACCGAAGCGGCGGCATGAAAGGGCAACAGGAGGAGGGCAGACAGCGCAGTGCTGGCAGCAATCAGGCGTTTCATGAAATCTCGATTGGTTCGCGTTGGCTGCAATATAGGCCGCAGGTCACGCCCCGGGGACGGTGGGGCCTTCCGGAGTTTGCAGACCGAAGACCCTGTTGAGCAGGCGCAATTGTTTTTCGTTGCCGAGCACGAAAAGCTTGCACGCGTTGTCCAGGGCGGTGTCGGGGCCGGGGTTGATGATGAACTCTCCCGCAGAGGTTTTCACCCCGATGACGTTCACCCCCAATTTGTTTCGAGCATCGACCTCACCGAGGGTGGGCAATCTGAATTCCGGCGGCAAGTCTTTGACATCCACCTCCTCGAGGTTGATGGCATCCTTGCCTTGGATCCGGATGTGATCAATGAAGTCCATGACGTCCGGATTGACCACCAAAGAGGCCATGTGGGCACCCCCCACCGTGTCGGGCATGATGACATTGTCGGCTCCGGCGCGGCGCAGCTTGGCCACGGAAGCCGCCTGAGACGCGCGGCTGATCAACATCGCGCCGTCGTTGTGCTCGCGCACGGACAGGACGGTGTACAGGTTGTCTGCATCGCTGGGCAACGTACAAATGACAGCCCGTGCGCGCTCCACCCCCGCTGCCATGAGGCGGTCGTCTCGCGTCGCATCGCCTGCAATGACCAATGGCGTCAGCCCTTCGCGCAGCTGCGCCACGAGCTCTTCGTCCTTTTCTACGATCACAACGTCGAAGCCTTTGGACAACAGGTCCGCGTAGGCCTTTTCGCCCACACGGCCGTAGCCGCAGACGATGACGTGGTGCTTGAGGGTGTCGATGGTGCGCTCCAATTTTCTGGCCTTGAAGAGATCTCGGTATTCGCCAGCCACGAAGTACGTGGTCACAGCGGAGATGGTGTAAGCGAAGGTACCGATGCTGAAGATGATGAGAAGGGAGGTGAAAATCATCCCGTCCGGACTCAATTCATGCACTTCCCGGAAGCCCACCGTGCTCACGGTGATCATGGTCATGTAAAAGGCCTCCACAAACGTGTAGTCCTCGAGCACCATGAAGCCCACGCTGCCCACGACGATGACCAGCAGCACCACCACCAGCGAAAGGGCGATGCGACCAAAGGACTTGAACTTGAAGCGGTACAGCACGACGGGAAGTTAGCGGGACGCGTCCAATTCCCGGGCCATCGCCTGTTGCAGGCGCAAGGCTTCGGCACGCGCGGCCTCGGCGTAGTCCGTTCCGTTGGAAGCATACATCAAGCTCCGCCCCACATTGACCAACAATCCACCGGCCAGGGATTCGCTCCATCCGGCGGCACACACGGCTTCCAGCGTTCCCCCTTGCGCCCCCACTCCGGGAACCAACAGGAAACGGTCGGGCACCACGGCGCGGACTTCTGCCAGCCATTCGGGCCGCGTGGCCCCCACGACGTACATCAGGCGCTCCGACCCGGCGTAGGTCTGGCTCACCTCGAGGACCCGACGCCACAAGGGCTCACCGCCATCGGCACCGTGAAATTCGAAGTCCTCCGCCCCTGGATTGGACGTGGCCGCCAACAGAATGGTCCACTTGTCCTCAAACGCCAGGAAGGGCTCCACGCTGTCCCGGCCCATGTAGGGCGCCACCGTCACCGCATCCGCCCCCCAAGCTTTGAATGCCGCTTTGGCGTATCGGGTAGCGGTGTTGCCAATGTCCCCGCGCTTGGCGTCGGCAATGCGAAGACAGCCTTCCGGAATGGCCGCCAGCGTTTCTTCGAGGACGGCCCATCCCTCGCTGCCCATGCTCTCGTAAAAGGCCACATTGGGCTTGTAGGCGACCGCCAGGTCGGACGTCGCTTCGATGAGCGCCCGGTTGAAGGCCAGCACCGCCTCCGGTCCGGCCCCAAGGTGGGCCGGCATGCGGGCAGGATCGGGGTCAAGCCCGACGCAGAGGAAGCTCTTCTTGGCGCGAATCGTAGCGATGAGGGTCTGGCAGTCCATGGGGCGCGAAGGTATTTCCCTTCCCGCGCCCTTCCGCTCAATCCGGCCGGGAGATGCCCGCCTGTTTCAACCGCTCCGTGCGCTCTGTGGTGCGCAAGGCCTGGACCAATTCGCCCAGTTCGCCGCCCAACACGCGCTCCAGCGCATGCAGGGTCATGCCAATGCGGTGGTCCGTGACCCGTCCCTGTGGATAATTGTAGGTCCGGATCTTGCCCGATCGATCGCCCGTGCCCACCTGAGATTTGCGCTCCGCCGCTTCCGCCGCGCGCCGGGCTTGGTCCTCCGCTTCCCACAACCGCGACCGAAGCACCCCCAATGCTTGCTCGTAGTTGGCATGCTGGGAACGTCCGTCCTGGCATTCCACCACCACTCCCGTCGGAAGGTGGGTCAAGCGCACGGCACTCTCTGTTTTGTTGACGTGCTGTCCGCCAGCGCCACTGGCCCGGAAGGTGTCCTTGCGCACGTCCTTCAAATCCAGCGCCACATCGGTGGGCACCGCTTCGGGCAAAATGGCGACCGTGGCCGCACTGGTGTGGATGCGCCCTTGCGATTCCGTGGCGGGAACACGTTGGACGCGGTGGGTGCCACTCTCGTATTTGAGGTGGCCGAACACGTCCTCCCCGACGACCCTGGCCACCACCTCTTTGTAGCCTCCCGAAGAGCCCGCGTGGGATCCAATCGGCTCCACTTTCCATCCCTGGGATTCACAATACCGGACATACATGCGAAACAGGTCTCCCGCCCACAGCGCCGCTTCGTCTCCTCCGGTTCCGGCGCGCACTTCCACGATGCAATCCCGCCCATCACTCGGATCGTCCGGGACCAGCGCCTCTTCCAATTCCATTTTCAAGGCATCCAGCTCCGCCGTCAGCCGCTCCACCTCCTCACGCGCCAAGTCCCGGAGCTCAGCATCCTCACTGCGGACATCCTCCTTGGCCGCCGCCAGCCCCTGGGACGACGTCCGGTATTGGCGGATGCGCTCGACAATGGGACGGAGCGTGTTGAAATCCCGCATGGCCGACCGATACGCGTCGGCGTCCGACATGACCTCCGGGTCGATGATCCGCAAAGACAATTCGCGGTGACGGTCCTCCAGCGACCCCAGCCGCTCGAGCAATCCGTCCATCTCAGGCATAGGTCTCCAAACCTTGCGGACCGTGAATGGTCAACCGCGGGGCGTCCGCTGTCCGGGCCTCCACCCGTCCCACAATCTGGGCCGCCACGCCGTGGCGCTCAGCCGCAGCCATCACCGTTTCAGCGTGTTCCGGGGTGGTGTACACCTCCATCCTGTGGCCCATGTTGTAGACCTGGTACATCTCATGCCAACCCGTGCCGCTGTGTTCTTGGATCAACCGGAACAGGGGCGGCGTGTCAAAGAGGTTGTCCTTGATGATGTGGAGTCCGGCATCTGCGAAGTGCAGCACCTTGGTTTGGCCACCACCGCTGCAGTGGACAATGCCGTGAATCGCCTCCTTGCCCTCTTTGAAGAGGTCCACCAAAACAGGCGCATAGGTGCGTGTCGGTGAAAGCACGAGCTTGCCGGCATCCACCGGCACCCCGTCTACAGCATCGGTCACGTCAAAGGGACCGGTGTAGACCAAATCGCTGGGCAAACCGGGATCAAAGCACTCCGGGTACTTTTCGCGCCACCCCGGACCAAACATGTCGTGCCGCGCGCTCGTCAGGCCATTGCTTCCCGTGCCGCCGTTCCAGTCGCTTTCATAGCTGGCCTGACCATCACTCGCCAGACCAACAATCACATTGCCGGCTTGGATTCGGGCGTTGTCGATCACCTCCTCGCGGCGCATCCGACACACCACCGTGGAGTCCACCACCACCGTGCGCACCAGGTCGCCGAGGTCAGCCGTCTCACCACCGGTGCCACGGACATCCAACCCCCACTTGCGCCATTCGGCCATCAATTCTTCCGTGCCTTGAATCAAGGCCGCGATGACCTCGCCGGGCACCAACCGCTTGTTGCGACCAATGGTCGAACTGACGAGGATGGGGCCGGTGGCTCCGACGCAAAGCAGGTCGTCGATGTTCATGACCAGCGCGTCTTGGGCAATGCCCTTCCAGACAGAGAGGTCTCCTGTTTCCTTCCAGTAGATCCAAGCCAACGCACTTTTGGTACCTGCTCCGTCTGCGTGCATGACCAAGCAGTGGTCATCACTGCCCGTCAGGGCATCCGGAACAACCTTGCAAAACGCCTTGGGAAACAGGCCTTTGTCAATGCCGGAGATGGCGGCATGCACCTCTTCTTTGCCGGAAGAGACGCCGCGCTGCGCATACCGGCCCTCCGCAGTGGAGGCGGTGTTGGTGTCGCTCACTCCGGGACGTAGTCGAAACTGGTGATCCGGAACACGGTGCGGCGGTTCATCTGATGCGCGGCTTCCCGCTCCTCCTCGGTGGCGAGGGCCGCAATCTCCGCGTCACTGATCAGGGGCATGGACTCCCCGCGGCCCAGGGGCTGCAGGCGGGCCTTCTCGATGCCGCGCTCCACGAGATAGTTGACGCAGGTTTCCGCGCGCTGCTGGCTCAGGAGATCGTTGGCCTTGACGCCACCCCGGGTATCGGTGTGGGCTTCGAGAGAAATGACAAACGTCGGATTGCGCTCCAACAGGTCGACGAGGTAATCCAGGCTGTCCTTGGAGTTGACCGCTTCGTTGACGATCAAATCCGCCTTGGCAAACTCATATTGAACCAACGGCATGGGGTAATCCTCATTGGTCACCACCTCGCGCAGCAGGTACTCTTTGATGAAGTTGGTGCTCTTGCTCAGACCGATGGTGCTGAATTGGTCACCTGCACTGATGTAGCCCTCCATGGAGATGTCCACGGAGTAGGTGCTCTCCGCACCGACTTCCCAATCTCCGTCTTCGGCTCCGCCTTCGGAATCCGTATTGGCAGACACACTGGCACCGTCGCTGCTCGTGACGGTCACCTTGGCCCCCACAATCGGCATGCCCGTGTCGTAATCATACACGTACGGCACGTAATCGAATTCCAACGGCGGCATGGAGAAGGCGAAAATGTCATCCTTGCCCTTGCTCTCTGGACGGTCGGAGCTGAGGTAACCCTTCTCCTCCTTGGGGTGGTACACCAAGGCGAAATCATCGGAGGCCGTGTTGATGGGGTACTCCATGAACGCGGGGGTTTCGAAGTTCATGCCGTCGCCTTTCCACGTGGCCTTGAGGATGTCCAATCCCCCCATGCCGCCGGGGCGGTCTGAGGCGAAGTAGAGGTCGCCATTCTTGCGGATGTGCGGGAAGAACTCGTCACTGCTCGAGTTGATGCCAGGCCCCATGTTCTCCGGAGAACTCCATTCGCCACTGGCGTCGTTGTACTGGATGTACCACAGGTCACGGCCACCTTGACCGCCCTCCATGTCGCTGACGAACACCATGAACTGGTCATCCGGGGTCAAAGCGGGTTGTCCCACCTGTGAGCTGTCATCGCCGGCCTCCCGGTCGAGGATGCCCATCTCCTCGGCGGCGCCCCAGCGGGAACCCACTTTTTGAGACACGTAAATGTCGCACGGGAAATTGTTGTCCTTGTCCACCAGGCAACGGGTGAAGTACAAGGTCTTGTAGTCGGAATTCAAGGCGACACCGCCCTCGTTGCTCGGACTGTTGATGGTGTTGCCCAGCGGCTCCGGAATGCTCCACTTGTTCTTCCGGTCCACTTCAGCCATGAAGAGGTCCATGTAGCTCTCTCCCGTGATCGGGTCTTCGCCACTGCCCGCGCTGCTGCTCCGGCTGGATGCGAAAATGACTTCCTCGCCCCGCTTGTCTGCGAAACTCATGGCGAAGTCGAAGTTGGGCGAGTTCACCATCACCAGCGGCTCCACCACAAAGCGGCTTTCGCCAACAATCAGGCTTTCTGCTGCGTTGTTGCAGGATTGGATGAAGGTGTCGGCCAATTCACCGTCACCACCATTGGACTTGTACTTCTGGAACTGCTCGACAGCGTCGTCGAAATCGCCTTGTCCCATGAAGACCAACCCGTAGTTCTTGAAGACCTCAGGGTTGTCCGCTGCCCACTTCAAATCGACTGCGCGCTTGTACCACTCCTCTGCTGCGGGAAGGGCACGGCTCAATCGGTAGCATTCGCCAATGCGAAAACAGACGCGGCCTTTCTCTTCCAAGTTGCCCTTGAGCTTGGCGTAGGCGACTTGGTAGTCTTTGGCGGCTTCGAAATAGCCCCCGCGGTCAAAGGCGGCATCGGCATCCGCCGTCATGTCGTTCTGTGCGAGGCCCGGCAGGGCGATCAAGGCAAAGGCGAAGGCGAACGCGGCGCGGTATGCGACGGTACGCTCGAGAAGCAGGTTCAACATTCCCAATTGAGGTTTACGGGCGAATGTAAGAAGGCCCCGGAACTTCGCGTGAACGAATCCGGGGCCTTCCTTGTTTTCGGGTGTGGAAATCAGCGTGTGAAGAGCAATTCACGCAGTTTCGGGAAGGGCCAGCGGCCATCCTCGGTCAACTTTTCGAGTTGATCCACTTGGATTCGGCACTCCTCCATGAGGGGCTTGACCACTTCCGCGTAGCCTTTGGCCACAGCGTGCATGTCCTCCAGCTCATTCACCTTGCCGCGTTCAGTGCGCAGTTTGTTGACCACTTCATACGTGGCGGAAACACCGGCGGACAGCTCTTCGAGAATGCCGCGCTGGGCCACCGTCATAACCTCGGACTGGCTGTCCCCGAAGACGTCCATGAAGCCTTGAACGTTGGCGAGCAGGTCGCTTTGGTAGTCCATCACAGCGGGCAACACCTGGTTGGTCACCATGTCTCCGAGCACGCGGGCTTCAATTTGAAGCTTCATCACATAGTTCTCCAGCTCGACCTCGGTGCGGGCCGCAATCTCCTCGGCGGAGAGGACGCCCATGCCATCGAACAACTCGACCACCTCCTTGCGGTCCCAGACGGCCAAAGCGCTCGGGGTGTCGAGCAAGTTGGACAGCCCGCGCTTGGCGGCTTCATCGACCCACTCCTGTCCGTAGCCATTGCCTTCGAAGCGGATGGCCTTGCTCTCCTTGATGAGCTTTTGGATCTCCTTGAGGAGGGCCTCGTCTTTTTTGTCACCTCCGGCGATGCGGGCATCGACGGCCTCCTTGAACATGTTGAGCTGCTCGGCCATGATGGTGTTGAGGACCGTCATCGGAACGGCGCAGTTGGCGGCACTGCCGACAGCACGGAACTCGAACTTGTTGCCGGTGAAGGCGAATGGCGACGTCCGGTTGCGGTCCGTGTTGTCCAACAGCACCTCTGGAATGCGACCGATTTCGAGCTTGACTGCGGTCTTCTCGTCCGGGCTCATCTTGCCGGCAGACACGTTCTCTTCGACTGCGTCGAGGAGCTCGGTCAGCTTGGAACCGATGAAGGCACTGATGATGGCAGGTGGAGCCTCGTTGGCACCGAGACGGTGGTCATTTCCGGCGCTGGCGATGGCCGCCCGCAACACATCTGCGTGGCGGTGGATGGCTGCGATCGTGTTGACGAAGAAGGTCAGGAAGCGCAGGTTGGTCTTCGGGTTGGTGCCCGGCTTGAGCAGGTTGACCCCGGTGTTGGTGCCTAGGGACCAGTTGTTGTGCTTGCCAGAGCCATTGAGGCCGGCGAACGGCTTTTCATGGACGAGCACACGGAAATCGTGGCGCAAGGAGACTGTCTCCAACAACTCCATGAGGAGCAGGTTGTGGTCGTTGGCCAAATTGGCCTCCTCGAACACCGGCGCGACCTCGAACTGGTTCGGAGCCACCTCGTTGTGGCGGGTGGTCACCGGGATGCCGAGCTTGTGGGCTTCACATTCGAAGTCCTGCATGAACGCCATCACGCGCGGCGGAATGCTGCCGAAGTAGTTGTCGTCCAACTGC
>CBFHWV010000054.1:0-12791 GCA_965659565.1 uncultured Flavobacteriales bacterium | reverse complement strand
CCTCCCCACAGCCGGTGCGGAACGCGTCGCCTTGGTCGGAGCAGGCGGGTCCTATTTGCGCCTCGACCTGTCCGGCATCGACAGCCTCGATGCACCCGAAGGCGCGGTGATCAACCGGGCAGAAGTCGTGTTGCCCCTCATTGACGCCCCCTCCAAGTTGCCCAAACCTTCCATCCTGACCGCCTTCCTCAAAAACGAAAGCGGTGGACTGGAACTGGCGCCAGAAGCCAGTGCCCCCGGAGTGACTTACGGAGGCACATACGATGCGACCCGGAACGCCTACATCCTCAACTTCCCCGTTTCTGCCCAGCGCCGCCTGAATGGAGAAGAGACGCGCCCCTACATCTACCTCTATTCCGAACTCTCGTCGATTGCGTTGGAACAGGTGGTCTTCCACACCCCCCTGTCCACCCCCGAAGCGGCGTTCGTCGTGACCTGGTCCGACTGACCGCCCCGTTCGCATCGGCCCTATCTTTTGACCATGTGCGGCATCGTTGGATACCTCGGAGAACAGCAAGCCTTCCCCTTGCTCATCAAAGGCCTGAAACGGCTCGAATACCGGGGATATGACAGCGCTGGAATTGCCGTCATCGGAGCCGATTCAGACCTCGAGCACCACCGTCGGAAGGGCAAGGTCGACGACCTCCTCCTCCACATCGGTGAGCGCACTCCAGTGGGCACCCTCGGCATTGGCCACACCCGTTGGGCCACCCACGGCGCCCCCAATGATGCCAATGCCCACCCCCATTTGAGTGGCGATGGCCAACTCGCCTTGATCCACAACGGCATCATCGAGAACTACCACGCTTTGAAAGAGACCCTCACCGCCAGAGGGCACACGTTTCAAAGCGACACCGATACAGAAGTCTTGGTCCACCTCATCGAGGAAGTCCTTTGCAGCAGCGAAGAATTGGACCTGTTCGAGGCCACCCGAGTGGCCCTGAATGAAGTGGTGGGGGCCTACGCCATTGCCGTCATCGACGTGGCCCGCCCAACGGAACTGGTGCTGGCCCGAAAGTCCAGCCCCCTGGTGATCGGCATTGGAGAAGGGGAATATTTCATCGCATCCGATGCCACCCCCATCATCGAATACACCAAAAACGTGGTGTACCTCGAAGACGAAGAAGTGGCCCGGCTTTCCTTGTCAGAGGGGCTGAAGATTCGCACCACCGCGAACCACAAGGTGACGCCGGTCGTCACCGAGCTCGAGATGGCGCTGGAGTCCATAGAAAAAGGCGGATACGAGCATTTCATGCTCAAAGAAATCCACGAGCAGCCCCGTTCCATTGCCGACTGCCTTCGGGGGAGGCTCCGGCTCAGCCAAAGCACCATTCGCATGGCGGGCATCGACGACCACGAGGCCATGTGGGCAGAGGCCAAGCGGCTCATCATCGTGGCCTGCGGAACCAGTTGGCATGCGGGCCTGATTGCGGAATACATGTTCGAGGAGTTCGGGCGCATTCCGGTTGAAGTGGAATACGCGAGCGAGTTCCGTTACCGAAACCCCGTCATCGAGAAAAACGACATTCTCATCGCCATCAGCCAATCGGGGGAGACGGCCGATACCCTCGCCGCCATCCGAATGGCCAAAGAGCGTGGTGCCCATGTCTTTGGCATTTGCAATGTGGTCGGGTCGAGCATCTCGCGGGAATCCCACAGTGGGGCCTACACCCACGCCGGCCCAGAAATCGGCGTGGCGTCCACCAAGGCGTTCACCGCACAATTGACGGTCCTGGCGCTGGTGGCCATGCGGGTCGGTCAGCTCCGCGGCAACCTCGACCCCCAGCGGCTCAACCGCCTCATGGTGGAGTTGAACGAGATTCCGGACAAGGTTCAGGCCATCTTGACCCAGGAACCTGCCATCCGGGACATCGCATTGGCCTACAAAAGCGCCACCAACGCCTTGTTCCTCGGACGTGGTTACAACTTCCCGGTGGCCCTGGAGGGCGCCCTGAAGCTCAAAGAAATCAGCTACATCCACGCAGAGGGGTACCCCGCAGCAGAGATGAAGCACGGCCCCATCGCCCTCATCGATGAGAACATGCCCGTCTTCATCGTGGCCACACAAGACGCCCACTACGAAAAGGTCCTTTCCAACATTCAGGAAGTCAAAGCCCGTGGCGGACGCATCATTGCGGTGGTGACACGGGGTGACACGGAAGTCGCGCGCATGGCGGACCATGTGATCGAGGTGCACCGGAGTGACGACGCGTTGGTGCCCATGTTGAGCACCATCCCCTTCCAGCTGCTCAGCTACCACATGGCCGTCATGTTGGACCGCAATGTGGACCAACCGCGGAACCTCGCGAAAAGCGTCACGGTCGAGTGACGTCAGCCGCCAACTCGGCCAACCGGTCAAGCATGCGCGCCAAGTCTTCCGGTTCCGTCAGCGGGTTCATCAGCGTGCAGCGCAGCCACGTTTTGCCGCCAAACCGCGTCTGAACCACGTATTGCGGACCCTCTTCCAAATGACGGCGGCGAAGCGCCCCTGTGAATTGATCCTGCGCTTCGGCTGACTGGGCGCGCACCGCATCGGGCAGACAGCGAAAGCACACGATGTTGGCCTCAGGCTGCATGGCCAACTCAAAGTCCGGCCTCGCCTCGATTTGGTCTGCCAGTTCCCGGCCGAGTCCGAACAGCCGGTCCACCAAGTGGCCCCAGATGTCGGCTCCGTATTCCTCCAGAACAGCGGCCACCCGTGTGCTCAGCATCCGTTTGGTGCACTCGAATGTGCGCTTCCCGAAATTCCACCACTCCGGCTCTTCCGCATCACTCCACAGGTACTCTGCCGCTTGCGTGAAGGGCAGGAAACTGTGCTCGTGACGGCCGTAAAACAAACCCGTACACAAGGCCGGCACGCCCATGATCTTGTGAAAATCCATGGCCACGCTGTGGGCCCGGCCCATGCCGCTGACCAGGTGTTTGTGCGCCTCACTGAAAACCGCTGGCGCGCCATGGGCGCCATCCACGTGAAACCACAGTCCCTCCTGCTCGGCAAAGTCCGCCAGCATGTCGAGGTCATCGTAGGCCCCGCTGCTCGTTGTGCAAGCACTGCCCACGACCGCCACAACGCGCCGACCTGCGGCGTTCATCGCCTTCAAAGCCCGCTCCAAACCGGCCTTGGTGATGTGGTGGCGTTCATCGGTGTCCACCAACCCCACGCCGTTCGCACCCCAGCCCATGATGCGCACCGCTCGGTCCACGCAATAATGGGCCTGGTTTGACACCAACACCGCGCCCTGACCGTCATCGCCGTCCTGCCAAGGATCGTGCGCCTCACCGGAATGCCACCGACGGGCGGCCAACAGGGCCACCAAATTGGCCAAGGTGCCGCCGTGGCACATCACGCCACCACACCCTTCGGGCAGCCCCATTTGCTGGCCAATCTGCGCCATCAGCACCTCCTCCATGGCGGAGTTCGTGGGCCCCATCTCATAAATCGCCCCACCGTTGTTCAACAGGTCCGTGACCATGCCCACCAAAGCGCCGTCCGGGAAAGGGACCGCCACTTGGTGCCCCATATATCGCGGGTCCTGAAGGCGATTGGACCGCTGCACCACAGCGCGCATCAGCGCTGGCAATCCCTTAGGCTGGCTCAGCCTATCTCGCCAAAAGGAACGCTCGGCCTCCGGCTCTGTCCAAGGCATGGAGACCGGGTCTTGCTGACGTTGGGCGCGCTGCAAGTGCGAGACCAGGTCGTCGAGGACTTCTTGGCCCAACCTGGCGAACCGCTCCGGGTCATAGGCCGCAGACAAAGCAGGATGAATGGGCTTCAACATGGGCTAAAAATCCGGAGAAATTGCCCGGTTTGCAGGTGAAAGGTCAGCATTGTCAACCCGCCTTTCGAAAAGGAGTCCACATTCTCATTTGTGGAAAAAGAGTGGATATGTATAGGTCGGTCCGCGGAATTGCTTTTCTTGCGGCCGAAATCCATTTCTGAACCTACAAGATGAAGCACATCCTGTCTGCCCTCGCCTTGATTGCCCTTTTCGCAGTCACGGCCAACGCCCAGAAGCAATTCGGTGGCGAGCACAACATCGAACTCCAGTTCACTCCACTTGGTGACAGCCCCGTTGACGGCACCACCATCAAGTACCGGAACTTCTCCGACGAGGAGTCTGCCTTCCGTTTGAGCTTGACCTTCAACAGCACCAACGACAAGTCCATCGGTTTCCGCGAATTCGACTTCAACGGTGTGGGTCGCCCTGAGCCTTACTTCAGCATCATGCCTGACGGCACGATCATCGAAGGCGGCATTCCAGCCATCGCTGGCGCTTACGTGACCTCCGGTGACGACGAGATCCCCAGCCCAGACTTGTACGACACGTTCCGCCAGAGCACCTGGATGATCGCCCCAGGTTACGAGAAGCACTTCGACGCAGGTGGTGACCGCCTGAGCCCATACGTCGGTTTCGAAATCGGCTACGGCATGAGCAGCTCCTCCTTTGAGCAGGAGTTCTGGAGCGCTGACGACGAGAACCAGGTCGGTGACCAGGACCAGTACATCGTTTGGACCCAGACCATCAGCCAAAGCGCCAGCATGTTCAAGCTCGGTCTCGTGACCGGTTTTGACGCTTACCTCACCGACTACCTCTACATGGGTGCGGAGTGCGGCCTCGGTTTCATGAGCTCCAAGGTCAACGACATGGAGATTGCAGCCACCGACAACGTGGCCTACAACCTCTTCTGGGGCACGCAAAACGCAGTGGATCCAAGCGACCTCACCGAAATGCCTGCTCCCATTCAGGGCAGCGTTGACCTCGTGGGCCATGCTTACAGCGGACAACACCCCGCCAACATCAACGACCGTCCTTTCTGGACCGGCAACCAGCAGGGTGGCGCCATCGGAACCCAGTTCCAGGCCCAACTCCGCCTTGGCTACCTCTTCCAGTAATCGGAAGCCCAACCCATTCGAAAAGCCCTGCCCTCACCGGCGGGGCTTTTCTTTTGTACCCGGGTTGCTCCCCGCCTTCCAATGCATCAACTTCGGGGCCATGGCCCTGCGCATTGAACTCGATCACCACGGACGGACCTGGAAGGCCGAAGGCCAACCGGTGGACCTCAGTGTGCCCGTGAACCCCATCACAGGCCTGCCGAGGGCCTGGTACAAAGGTCCCGCCACCGCAGAGCCCGTCCGTTCGGATGGATGGGTGGGTTCGGTCGCCGAAGGAGGCAGTGTCAACTTCCGGGACATCCACTTCAACCCGCACGCCCACGGGACCCACACGGAGACCCGGGAACATGTCGCAGACGAGTTCCAACCCATCGATGCCTTGGCACGATCAGCGAGCCTCCCCTTCCTGCTGCCCGCCTTGCTCATCGACGCCCTTCCCGAATCCCGGGGTCAGGACCATGTCGTGCCCCTTTCAGCTTTGAACGACGCACGGGATGCCCTGCGCGAATGGCGTCCTGAGGCCGTCATCCTCCGGTGCACCAATGGAGCCGTCCTGACCGATTGGAGCGCCACCAACCCACCCTATCTCGATGACGGATTTGCCGAGCGCTTGGTGCAAGCTGGCGTTCAGCACCTTCTCCTCGACTTGCCCAGCGTGGACCGCGAAGTCGATGGGGGCGTTTTAAGGGCCCATCACGCCTTTTTTGGGGTAGAGCCTCATTCCCGGCAGGTCGCCACCATTTCAGAGCTCCTGAGCATCCCAATGGCGCTCGCTGCGGGGCCCGGTCTCTTGGCCCTTCAAGTGAGCCCGTTCATCAACGATGCCGCCCCCTCTCGGCCCGTGTTCTTCCCGGCTGAAGTCAAGGCAACCTGATCTTCCTGCACGGAGGGACACACATGAAAAGGCCCACCCTTGCGGGCAGGCCTTTCCTGAATGTTGTGAATCGCAGGTGAACCTCAGTTCACGTCCCACCAGAGCTTGGTGTTCAAGTCGTCTGTGCCCCCTAGTTCTGCGACACCCGCAGCCCATGAGTCATTGTTGAGCGTCTGCTCGTCCGATAATCCACCACAGTCCTGTTGCAAAGGTCACAGCCTCCCCTTCAACAAAACCCGAAACACCGCACCCTCAGCGGGTTTTGAATCGAATTCGACCGCCCATCCATGGCGGTCGCAAATGGCCTTGACGATGGCCAATCCAAGGCCAGATCCGCTGCCGCGTGTTGTGAATTGAGGCTCAAACACCCGCTCTGCCACCTCTGGGGGCATGCCCGGACCGTTGTCTTCCACCTCAATTCGGTCCTCCGCAGCCCGAACCACCACACGCCCTGCCTGCTCGCCAATGGCCTGTTGCGCGTTGAGAATCAAATTGGCCAGTAGCCTGCGCAATTGGTCTTCGTCTGCACGGACCTGCCAATCCCCAGACATCTCCAACGACAAGGACTGACCTGAGCGCTGGTGCAGGGCAATGACCGACTCCAAGACCGTCCGAAGTGACATGGGGGACAGCTCTCCCTGTGGCAATCGCGCCAACGTGCTGAATTCATCCGCGATCCTCACCAACAAGTCAATCTGGCCCTGAAGGGTGGCCGACAACGCCACAATGTGCGCCCGCAAGCTCTCCCCTTTTTCCGCTTCATCCTTGGCCCGGCGCTCGAGCTGCTGAATCCCCAGCTTCATCGGTGTGAGCGGATTCTTGATTTCATGCGCCACCTGCATCGCCATCTCCCGCCATGCGCTCTCCCGCTCGGTCTGCGCCAAAGCCAGTGCCGAGGCGCGCGCCTTCTCTGCCATCCGGTTGTAGCGCTCCACCAACGTGGCGATTTCACCTGAACCCGCCGCATCAAAACGAAGGGGCTCCACCCGGTCTTCCCGGCTCACATCCATCCGCTCCATCAAAGCGCCCAAACGCTCCAGGGGCCTGGTGATGCTCTGCGTCAACAACAACGCCAGCCCCACCGCCACGACAAAGACCAACGCAAACACCCCGGCCAGGCTCCACAAGAAGGCGTCGCGACTGCCCCCCTCCAAACTGCGCGCTTCATACCTCAGGGCCACCAACGCCACCGGCCGCTTCGCTTCATTGACCTGATACCAATACGCCAAGTAGTTGCCTTCCCCTATCGCGACCTCCAGTCGACCCGCCCCTTGGGCCAAGGCAATCAACACTTCGGGGTCCACCTCGGTCGCGAAACCCGTCAAGCTCGGCGACTCCACCGACGAGGTCACAAACAAGGAGCCATCCAATCGGTACACGGCCAACGGCAAACCCTGAACCGCTTCAATCTCCACGATGCGGTCCGCAAAGTCACCCGGCATGACCGTCCAACTCAAGGACGTCGCTTCCACCGTATCCCCCACGACTCCGCGCAACGCGAAGCCCAGACTCTTGGCCACTGCCGCCTCTTTTCGAACCAAGCGGCCCGAATTGTATTCAGCGTCCAGCCTGGAGAACCCAATGAGCGTCGCCGCGGCCACCAGGAAGATCCCCAGCGCCGTCACGGCGAGCATCGCCAGCAGGAATTGTCGTCGTAAAGAGAGTCGGAACAAGAGCGTGGGATCAGCCTTCGAGCGCTTCCGCGCCGCCCACAATCTCGAGAATTTCCGCGGTAATGGCCGCCTGACGGGCCTTGTTGTAGCTCAACTTGAGGTCGCGCAGCAATTCGCCGGCGTTCTCCGTCGCTTTGTGCATGGCGGTCATCCGTGCTCCGTGCTCCGAAGCGTGGCTGTCCAACAATGCCTTGTACAGTTGAATCTTCAGCGTATTCGGCACGATGTTCTCCGCAATCTCCTCGCGGCTCGGCTCGAAAATGTAGTCCGCCGTGGTCGCCACGGTTTCCGCCGTGTCCGCCACCGAGACTTGCTCGATGGGCAACATCTGCTCGCACTGAACGTCCTGCACGGCCGCATTGACGAACCGGTTGTAGAGGATCTCCACCCGGTCGTACTTCCCTGTGCGGAACGCCGCCATGATCTGCTCAGCGATGGTCGCAGTGTGCGCAAAGTCCAGGTTGTCGAAGATGCTGTGTGGCGTCTCCTCCAAGTCCAACGTGGTCACATGGCCGGACCGACGCAGGGCGTCATTGGCCTTCTTGCCCAGACACAAAACCCCCACTTCCTTGTCTTTCAATTCCAACAACCGCTGGCCAGCCAACTTGATGATGTTGTTGTTGAAAGGGCCGCACAACCCCCGGTTGGAGGTGATGGCCACCAACAAGACGCGCTTGACGTCCCGCTCCTCGGCGTAGGGATTCTCCGCGCTGTCCAAGGAAGCGCTCACATTGACCAAGATCTCCTGGAGCTTTTCGGCGTAGGGGCGCATCTGGGTGATGGCGTCCTGCGCACGACGCAGCTTGGCTGCTGACACGAGCTTCATCGCCTGCGTGATCTGTCGGGTCGACCCGACAGAGGCGATGCGGTTGCGTACTTCCTTGAGACCGGCCATGCGTCCTTAGCTGGCGAATTGCTTGCTGACTTCCGCAGCAGCCTCCTTCATGGTGGCTTGCGCTTCGTCGCTGTACTTGCCTGTCTTGAGCTCGGCCATCGTGTCCGCATGCTTGGCACGGAGGTAATCGAGATAAGCCGTCTCAAACTCCTTCACGCGGTTCACCGGAACGTCCTTCAGGAGGTTCTTGGTGCCTGCGAAGATGATGGCCGTCTGCTCCTCCACCGGCATGGGCGAATTCAGATTCTGCTTGAGGATCTCCACGTTGCGCATGCCCTTGTCGAGCACGGCCTTGGTGGCGCTGTCCAAGTCGGATCCGAATTTGGCGAAAGCCTCCAGCTCGCGGTACTGCGCTTGGTCCAGCTTCAGGGTGCCGGACACCTTCTTCATGGACTTGATCTGCGCCGACCCGCCCACACGGCTCACGGAGATGCCGACGTTGATGGCCGGACGAACTCCGGACAGGAAGAGGTTGCTCTCCAAGAAGATCTGACCGTCCGTGATGGAGATCACGTTGGTCGGGATGTAAGCGGACACGTCACCCGCCTGCGTCTCAATGATCGGCAGGGCGGTCAAAGAACCACCTCCCTTGACCATCGGGCGGATGCTCTCTGGAAGGTCGTTCATGTCCTTCGCGATGCTGTCGTCCTTGATGACCTTGGCCGCACGCTCCAACAGGCGGCTGTGCAGGTAGAAGACGTCACCGGGGTACGCCTCACGGCCCGGAGGGCGACGGAGGAGCAAGGACACCTCGCGGTAGGCCACAGCCTGCTTGGAGAGGTCGTCATACACCACCAAGGCCGGGTTGCCGGTGTCGCGGAAGAACTCACCAATGGCCGCTCCCGTGAACGGTGCGTAGAACTGAAGCGGCGCTGGATCCGATGCCGTCGCGGCCACCACCACGGTGTACGCCATGGCGCCGGCCTCCTCCAGTGTCTGCACGATGCCTGCCACGGTGGAGCCCTTCTGGCCCACAGCGACATAGATGCAGAACACGGGCTCTCCGCGGTCGTAGAATTCTTTTTGGTTGATGATCGTGTCGATCGCCACCGTGGTCTTTCCAGTCTGGCGGTCTCCGATGATCAACTCACGTTGGCCACGTCCAATCGGAATCATGGAGTCGATGGCCTTGATGCCGGTTTGCAACGGCTCGTTCACCGGCTGACGGTAAATCACACCCGGCGCCTTGCGCTCGAGCGGCATTTCGTAAAGGTCCCCTTCAATGTGGCCCTTTCCGTCAATGGGCTCGCCCAAGGTGTTGACCACGCGGCCCAACATGCCCTTGCCCACCTTCACGGAGGCAATGCGGTTGAGGCGCTTCACGGTCGACCCTTCCTTGAGTTCACCTGATGGCTCGAGCAACACCGCACCCACGTTGTCCTCCTCGAGGTTCAACGCGATGCCACGGACGCCGTTTTCGAACTCGATGAGCTCACCAGCCTGAACATTGGACAGGCCATAGATGCGGGCGATGCCGTCTCCAACCTGGAGCACGGTGCCAACCTCTTGAAGGTCAGCTTCGGTTTGGTTGCCGGCCAGCTGCTCACGCAGGATGGCGGATACTTCGGCGGGTTTGATCTGGGACATGAGGTGGAAATACGCTCAGTAAGCCGGTTCGTAGGGGTTGTTGGTGAGGTTGCGGTGCATGGTCCGAAGGGACTGGAACACCGAAGCGTCGATCATCCGGTCACCAACCCGCAGCTTGAAGCCGCCAATCAGGTGGGGATCGACTTTTTCCGACAACTCCACGCCTCCCTCGTGGATCTTGCCGATCAGGGTTTGAATCTCGGACCGGCGGGCATCATCCAACGGCACGGCCGTGGTGACTTCCGCCTGGACGACCCCACGCTCCTCCCGCACCAAGGCAAGGAAGGCGTTGGCCATGTCCTGCAACAATCCGGCACGGCCCTTCCGGGCCAATTGTGCCAGAAACGCCGCCGTCAAACTGTGCGCTCCAGAAAACACGGACGACACAATGGCCTCCTTCTTTTCGGGGCGAACCACAGGGCTGGCCAGCACCGCTGCCAACTCTCGGTTGTCGCGCACCGCTTCGGCCAGGACACGCATGTCCTGTTCCACGGCTTCCACCGCGTTTTGCTCCTTGCTCAAGGAGAGCAGGGATTTTCCATAACGACGGGCGACGGCGGTTGCAGACATCCGATCAGTTCAGTTTGGAGTCCGTGATCATCCGGCCGATGAGCTCCTGTTGGGCCGCATCGTCCTTCAATTCTTGACGCACCAGCTTCTCGGCGATGTCCAAGCTGAGCTTGGCCACTTCCGCCTTGAGGTCGGCCACGGCCGCGGCGCGCTCACCATCGATGGCCTGCTTGGCCTGTTCGATCATGCGCTCGCCCTCGTCCTTGGCTTGCTGCTTCGCGTCGGCCACGAGCTTGTCCGCCATGTCCCGCGCATCGCGGAGCATGCCGTCCCGCTCAGCACGGGCCTCCTGCAACAATCGCTCATTGTCCGCTTGGAGGTTCTCGATTTCCGCCCGGGCCTCTTTGGCCTTGTTCAGGGCGCCATCGATTTCCTCCTCACGGTCCTTGAGACCCTGCAGGATGGGACCCCAGGCCAGACGGCGCAACAGGACCAGCACCACCAAAAAGGAGATGGTGGACCAGAAGACCGTGCCCAGGACTGTATTCAGCAGCGCTTCCATGGATCAACCAGGGCTTGCGCCCGAATCAGTTGGCGAGGAAGCAGACGATGATGGCGAACAGGGCAGCACCCTCGACGAGAGCAGCGGCCACAATCATGTTCGCGCGGAGATCACCGCTGATTTCGGGCTGGCGGGCCATCGATTCGAGGGCGCTGCCACCAATGCGGCCGATGCCGACACCGGCTCCAATTGCAGCG
The DNA here is from genome assembly GCA_965659565.1 of uncultured Flavobacteriales bacterium. GTDB lineage: Bacteria > Bacteroidota > Bacteroidia > Flavobacteriales_D > Sanyastnellaceae > UBA8752. The sequence goes on along the minus strand of CBFHWV010000054.1, from coordinate 1,599 downwards.
ACGCCTGCACCGATACCAGCGAGGCCCTTGGTGATGTTGGCGGCCTCCATGAGGATCATAGCGAGTTCCATGAGGAAAGGATTATGGGTTGTATTGGGTTGTGATCAATGATGGGCCTCCTGCGTCGCGTCTCCAAAGTAGAGCGCGGCCAGAAGGGTGAAGACGTAAGCCTGGAGGAACGCCACCAGGAGTTCGATGAAGTACATGAAAATCATGAACGCCACCGAGAAGATGCCCGTGCCGACGCCGGCGACGACGTGCTGGCCGTAGTCGCTGATGATGAAGACCAAGAAGGTCAGGGCGAGGATGATGATGTGTCCGGCTCCGATGTTGGCCGTAAGACGGATCATGAGAACCGTCGGCTTCAGCAGGATGCCCACCACTTCGACTGGGACCAAGATGAACTTGATGGGCAGTGGCACCCCCGGAGGCCAAAGGATGTGTCCCCAATAATGCTTGTTGCCGGAGACTGTCGTGATGATGAAGACAAACGTGGCCAGCGTCAGCGTCACGCCCACGGTGCCTGTCACATTGAACCCTCCGATGAAGGGGATCAGGCCGAGCAGGTTGCAAAAGAAGATGAAGAAGAAGACCGTGAGCAGGAACGGCAGGTAGCGTCCCGCCTTCTTTTCTCCGATGCTCGGCACCGCCACTTCGTCGCGGATGAAGAGGATGAGCGGCTCGAGGGCGTTCTGCAGTCCCTTCGGCGCTTGGCCCTTCCGCTTCTTGTAAGCCGAACCGATGCGCGGGAAAATCAGCAGCATCAAGAAGATGACGACGAACATCCCGAAGACGCTCTTGCTGATGGAGAGGTCGTAAATCTGAGCAGCATGACCGTCGTGGTCTTCGGCGTGCAAGACACCGTTGCCATCCAAATGATAGGTCAGGTGGGTCTTCTCGCTGTGGTAGGTGCCACCGCCCTGTCCACCGTGGGCCGCATGACCGTGGTCCTCATCGGTGTGGTCGTGGCCGGCATGTGCCGGGTCACCCAGAGTGTGGTCGCTCTCATCCACGTGGTCCTCACCATGGTGCAACAAGTGTGCACTGCTGAACACGTCCACACCGTGACCGGGGACGTAGGACATGATGGGAAGCGGGATGTGCAGTGCACTTGGACCATCTCCCCAGAGGTGGATGTCGTGCGCATCTGCGATGTGGTGAATGATGAACTCACCGGGATTCGGGTTTTCTCCCTCCGTGCCAGAGGCCTGCGCGGTTCCGCAAAGGCCGAGGGCCAGGAACAAGCCGAAAAGGCCTTGTGTCAGTCGCTGAGTGCCCATGTTGGACAGGGTGAAATTCATCATCGCCGGAGCGAATTTGTGCGCGAAGATAGCCACCGACATCGACCTGACCGACCACTTTTCACGCCAAAGGCACAGAACTATTCAGAGTCCACCGTTGGTGGAATGTTGTGGCGCATGGATTCCGCCACCAAAACGGAGGTGAACGCCGCATACAACAGGTAGGTCGCAATGCCGAAGTGACGGGGGTCCGGCGCATCCAGAACCACATAAATCAGGATGCCGGCGAGCACCAAGCCCATCTTGATCAGCGTCGCCATCATGACCTTGTTGACCAACATGGCGGGGCGAGACCCTG
>CBFHWV010000053.1:0-13064 GCA_965659565.1 uncultured Flavobacteriales bacterium | reverse complement strand
GGGTCGCTCAGCATCATCGCCACGGCCCTCGTGGAGACCGGTTCCAAAATGGACGAGGTCATCTTCGAGGAGTTCAAGGGAACCGGCAACATGGAGCTGCAGCTCGACCGCCGAATTGCCAACCGCGGCATCTACCCAGCCATCGACATCCTCGGCTCCAGCACGCGCCGGGACGACGAGCTCATCCACCCGCAGATGCTGCAACGCATCCGGGTCCTGCGCCGTCACTTGGCCGACATGAACCCCATCGAAGCGATGGAATTCCTCAAGGACCGGTTGAGCCGGACCGATTCCAACGAGGAGTTCCTGATCACGATGAATGGCTGAGGTGCGGGGCCTCACCCGAAACGAGTGGTTCCTGCCCACTGTGGCGGTCGCCTTGTGGTGGACCGTTCGGATGGGCATGCTGGGTCGGGTGTCCTTTGAAACAGCAGTGGCCGCGGGGTCGCTCGTGAATTTCGCGCTATTGTTGGCCTTGGCTGTGGCGTCGGACTTCATGTCCAAGCCTGGGGATGACTTTGGGACGCGCTTCAAGCGCAATCTGAAGCGGCCTTTTCTCTATGCCTGTGCCGCTGCCATCGGCGTGGGGGCGTTTCATCACGGGGTGGCCGCCGAGCAAACCGCGCTTCGAAAACTGCAACACGAGCGGCTGATTGAACAGACGCTGTCCGATGACGCCGCCTATGCGGAACTTCAAGCCGGAGACCCACAGCTCGCACAACTCGACCGCGAAACAGCCCGCGACCGGGCGCTGGACAGCCTTCGGTTCCAATTCGATCCGCGTTGGCACATCACAGCCAGCCTGATCGTACTCGTCGCAACCGCTGCCAGTTGCGCCCTGTTTGCAACCCTCATCGGCGGGTTCTTGCGGGCATGACGCCCAAGGCGCAATTTCACAACCCCGACTGCGTTGACGAGTGACTGCCCCATGAAACCGCTCCCCCACACCCTCAGGACCGCTGCCCTGATGGCCCTCTTGTTCCTTGGCGGATGGGGAATGCACGCCCAAACGGCCAAGCAAAACTTGGCGAAGTTCGACTACCGGCCCTACCACTTCGGCTTTTTGCTCAGCGGCAACAGCAGCAGTTTCAACTTCAACCTCCGGCCGGACTTCACGTTTGCAGACAGCCTGCTGAGCGTGGAGAACAACAGCCTGTCGGGCTTCAACCTTGCCCTCCTGGCCTCCGTGAACGTCAGTCCCGTCGTCCATGTCCGCTTCACCCCAGGATTGAGCTTTCAGGACCGCGGATTGCTGTTCCGGTTTCGAGAAACGGACGGCACCATTCTTCCCGTCAATGTGCGCACGGAAAGTGTGTACCTCGATTTCCCGCTGTTGCTTAAGCTCAGAACGGAGCGCATTGGCAACTTCGCCCCATATGCCTTGATCGGCGGCAAGCTGAGCCGCGACATGCAGTCCCAGGCGGACGTCAACCAAAGCCTGCAAGACGGCTACATTCTCAAGCTCGCCAAGGGAAATTCCAGCCTCGACGTCGGCGCCGGTGCAGATTTCTTCCTCCCTTTCTTCAAGTTCTCGGTGGAATTGAAAACCGAATTTGGCCTGCGAAACGTCCTCATTCAGGACGACACGCCGTTCAGCGCAGCCTTTGATGAACTGCGCACCCGCAGTTTCATCATCAGCTTCACCTTTGAAGGGTGAGCACCCGCCACTCCGCATCCTCATGAAGGCCGATCCGCTTCAATCCGTGTTGGGAAGCCGCTTCTTCCAGCGGAAGGACATCCGGTTGAAGGAATCCGCTCAACATCAGCGTTGAGCTCGGCTTCATGGTGTCCATGTAGGCCGCCATGTCTTCGAGCAGGATGTTGCGGTTGATGTTGGCCAAGACCACATCAAAACGCCCGGTGTCTTCGGTTGTCAGCACCTGGGCTCCGCCCTCGCGAACATCAAACCCTGCCCATTCCAGGCTGTTCAGCCCCAAGTTCTCCTCGGTGTTGCGGACGCTCCAAGGGTCGATGTCGACGAAGACCACATCGCGCGCGCCCCGTATGGCCGCATAGATTCCAAGCACACCAGAGCCACACCCCATGTCCAGAACACTCAGGCCTTCCCAATCCATTTTGGCCATTTCGGCCAACAGTCCGCGGGTGGTCTCATGGTGGCCCGTGCCAAATGCCATCCGCGGCTGGATGGTGATCTGGTGGTCAAAGTCATCGGGGGCCGTGCGGCCATGAAAGGGGGCGCTGACCCGAACGACCCGCCCCACTTCTACCTCGGGATAGTCCGATTCCCATTGGGCGTTCCAATTCTCCTCCTCGACTTCGGACACCTTCCAATCGGCCAGGCCAAGCGGCTCGAGCCGCTGGCGAACGTCGTCGAGGCTGCCGAGATCGAGTTCGGTGTCCTGTCCGAATGCCATCATGCCATCGCCCTCGTGTTGGAACATGCTGCAGCCGGCCTCATCGAGCCAGGCGGTGGCAATGTCCCGTCCCGGCTCCGCGGGCGCACATCGGACGTGAATGCGGAACCACCCCACGCTCAGGCCTTCTGATGGCGGGCGGCCACGGCACGTCCCGCAGCAGCCACCACGGCGTGGAAATTCTCAGGGTCGAGAGAGGCGCCTCCAATCAAGCCGCCATCCACATCCGCGCAGGCAAACAGCTCGTCGGCGTTGGCAGGCTTGCAGCTCCCCCCGTACAGCAACGGAATGGTGCGGGCCAGCTCGGCGTCGTGGGCCTCGCTGATCCAGCCTCGGATGGCCGCGTGCATTTCCTGCGCCTGTTCCGCGGTCGCTGTGAGGCCGGTGCCGATGGCCCAAATGGGCTCATAGGCCACCACCACCCGGTCCATGACCTCGGCGGGAAGGTGAAGAATGCCGGACTCCAACTGACGCAACACCTTGTCGAAATGGACATCGGCCTGGCGGTCCTGCAGGCTCTCGCCACAGCAGAACACCACGCGGAGTCCCGCCTCCAAGACCCGGTTCACTTTTTCGGCCACCGTCTCATCGTCATCGCCATGGCCATCGCGGCGCTCACTGTGGCCCACGATGACATCCTGCACGCCGCACCCGGCGAGCATGTCGGCCGTGAACTCCCCAGTCTGGGCACCGGGACCCGTGGCGGACACATTTTGAGAGCCCAACCGAAAAGGCAGCTCAGTGGCACCCATGGCCGCGAGATACGGGGCAGGTGGCGCGATCATGACCTCCACTCCTTCCGGCGCCTTCTCGAGCTCTGCGAAGGCGTTCGCAAATTCCATGGACCCGTTGAATGACTTGTTGCTTTTCCAATTGCCAGCGACCAACATGTTTCGGTGGTTTGTAGGGATTTCCATCCCGTGATTTGAGCCCCGAAAGGTACAGCCCGTCTTCGGGTGGTGCCACCCCAGCACATGGACCCCACCGCGTCGCCCCCACCCCTGCTGCCTGAGCTCGAGGCCTTGCTCCTCCAGCACTGGGGCTACGCGCATTTTCGCGAGGCGCAAGTCCCTGTGGTGTCCGCGGCCGCTTCAGGGCAGGACGTGTTGGCCATTCTGCCCACGGGCGGCGGCAAGTCCATCTGCTACCAGGTCCCCGGCGCCTACCGCGGAGGCGTTTGCCTCGTCATCAGCCCCCTCGTGGCGTTGATGGCCGATCAGGTTGACGGATTGCGCAAGGCCGGACTCCGAGCCGAAGCGTTGACCGGTGCCGTTTCGCCCCCGGTCATGGACCGCATTCTGTCCCAATTCGAGCACGGGCCCGGCGGTTTCTTGTTTGTCGCCCCGGAACGGCTTGCCAATCCCGCTTTTGAACAGGCCTGTCGCCGGATGCCGGTCAAGACCGTGGCCATCGACGAAGCCCATTGCGTGAGCCAATGGGGGCATGCCTTCCGATCGGATTACCTCGGATTGCGCGTTCTGCGGGATTGGCATCCCGCTGCAGGGTGGATCGCCCTGACTGCAACGGCCACAGAACGGGTGGCGGACGACATTGTTGGACTCCTCGGCATGCGCCAAGCCAAGCGGTTTCGCATGCCCATGCGCCGGCCCAACCTCGCTTTCCGGGTGGCCCCCGTGCGAAGCAGGATGGACGCCATCGCCCACTGGGCGTCCAAAGCGAAAGGCAGCGCCATCCTGTACGTTCGAACGCGCAGGGATGCCGAATCCATGGCCGCTTTCCTCGTCGGGCTGGGTCACAAAGCTGCGCCATACCATGCCGGCATGGACCGCCAGGACCGCGACCGCCATCAGGCGGCTTGGATTCGCGGTGAATTGCACATGCTTGCATGTACCACGGCCTTTGGCATGGGCATCGACAAGCCGGATGTCCGGCACATTGCCCACGCCCACGTCCCGGAATCCCCTGAAGGCTACGTTCAAGAGGCGGGTCGGGCCGGCCGGGATGGACAGCCTTCTACCGCCATCCTGTTCCTCGACGATCAGGCCATACCCGAAGCCGAAGCCCGGTCACAGTCGCAGTGGCCCAGCCTTGCGCAAGTCCGCGCCACGCTGCAAGCTGTGGCCAACCTGCTCGACCTGGCTGTCGGCTCCACCTTGGAGGAGCCGGCCACCCTCTTTTGGAAGGACTTGGCCCAACGCGCCAAGATGTCGCGCCATGCTGCTGCGAAATGCGTGGGTTTGCTCGCCCGGAATGGAACCTTGGAACACCACACGGACAAGGGACCTTCTTGGTTTCGATGGGAAGCTCCACCCGAGCATTGTCGAACATGGAGTGACACATCCCGCCCCGACGCCCCCGTTCTCCGGCAACTGCTCCGAGATGCGCCCCATGGCGAGCGTCTCCGCCACAACCTCGATGTGAATTCGGTCTCCAAGGTGTTGAACATCAGGCCGCGTCAAACATGGGCACATCTGAACCGGCTGGAAGAGATGAAGCTCCTCTCCCTGTCCACGCCGGACCGCCGGGTGACCCTCTCGTTTCCGACCGGACGCCCCGATGCCAAATCACTCCGACTGCCCGCCTCGTTGCTGGCCGACCGAATCCAAGACGCCAAAGACCGGTGGGGCGCGATGACCCAGTACCTCCAAGGCGAGCATTGTCGGGCTGTGACATTGGAGACTTGGTTTGGCGAATCGGATGCAGTGCCTTGCGGCATCTGTGATGTGTGCGCGCCCCCAGCTCCTTGGACATCAACCCAAGTTCTGGAGGCCGTGGGACCGGGCATTTCGGCTGCCGAACTGCGCCGGCTCGTCCCGCCTCCCCACCACGACCAAGTGCGGGACCTGCTCTCTTCCTTGCGGGCGGAGGGCCGGCTTCATTGGGAGTCCGGGTGGGTTCGGCCGAATGGCTGACCGACCGCGCCATGCGCGCCGCACACCAGTACCTTCGCGGCATGTCCAACTCCTCCGAACATCCGGATGTCCACCTGCTCCCTGGAAAGGAAAAGCCCATCCGCCAAGGGCACCCTTGGGTCTTTTCGGGCGCCATTGCGCGAATCGAAGTGGACAACACGCCGCCAGCTGCTGGTGATTGGGTGCGGGTCCTGGATGCCAAGGGCCGGTTTTTGGGTTGGGGGCATTGGGGCGATGGCAGCATCGCGGTCCGCATTCTTGAGCGCAAGGAAACCCCGCTTCCGCCCGATGCCCGGTGGTGGGCCAACCACCTTTCTCGCTGTCTGGACGTTCGAAAGGCGACCGGTTTGTGGAACGGCGGGGAAGACGACCGGGGGTTCCGCGCCGTGCATGGCGAAGGGGACGGCCTGTCCGGGCTCGTGGTGGATGTCTACGCCGGTGTGGCAGTGATTCAAACGCACAGCTTGGGCATGCACCGGGCGCTGCACGACATTGCCGACGGACTTCGGGCCGCCATGGGCGAATCCCTCCAAGGCATCGTCAACAAAAGCGGCAACCTCCTTCAGAAGCTCGAGGGCCACGACGGTCAACACGAGGACGGCTGGATTTGGTCCAAGGGAGACATCGCTTCGCCCCACATCTTTCAGGAACATGGCATCCGATATGAGGTCGATCCCATTCAAGGCCAGAAAACGGGCTTTTTCCTCGACCAACGGGACAACCGCGGGCTCTTGATGACCATGGTGAATGGGCAGAATGTGCTCAATGCCTTCAGCTACACCGGTGGATTCAGCATGGCGGCCTTGAAGGGAGGAAGCGCGGGTGTCATCAGCCTCGATGCGTCACAATCCGCCGTGGACGCGGCGCACCGACACGCGGAATCCAATGGATTTGGCGACCGTCACGTCGCCATCTGCGGCGATGTCATGGATCATTTGAGGCAGGCCGAGGTCTTGCCATCTGTGGTCATTCTGGACCCGCCGGCTTATGCGAAGAGCCGCAAAGCCCGTCACAAGGCGGTCCAAGGGTACAAGCGCCTCAACGAGACCGCCCTTCGCAAAATGCCGGGCAACAGCGTCCTGTGGACGTTCAGCTGCTCTCAAGTCGTCGATGCGCGGTTGTTTGAGGACACGGTGGTGGCCGCGGCACTGGCCTCAGGCCGTCAAGTGCGCATCCTGCGCAGACTCGGACAACCCGCCGACCACCCCACCCAAGCAGGCCACGGCGAGGCGCGCTACCTCAAAGGGCTCATTCTTCACGTGGCCTAAAGCCTCAGGGCTGCAGACGCGAGACCGTCCAATGGTCTCCTTCCCGTCTAAACCGAAACCGGTCGTGCAACCGGCCTGGACGGCCTTGCCAGAATTCCAATTCTGACGCCACGATTCGGTATCCACCCCAGTGTTCGGGTCGGGGAACATCACCGGGAAATCGCGATTCCATCTCGACCCGGGCCAACTCCAAGGCCTCGCGGCTCGAGGTGGATTCGCTCTGCTGTGAAGCCCAAGCTCCAATCCTGCTCGCTCGGGGCCGGGAAGCGAAATACCGATCGGACACCGCCTCAGGCAGCCGCTCAACCCGACCACGGACCCGCAATTGCCGCTCCAATTCCCGCCAGAAGAGGGTCACCGCGGCATGGGGATGGGCCTCCACCTGACGGCCTTTTTCGCTGTGGTAGTTGGTGTAGAAGATCAGCGAAGGGACCTCTCCCTCCCACTCGACATCCCGCAACAACACGATGCGTGCGTCGGGGTGCCCGTCTGATCCGATGGAGGACAACGTCATCGCGTTGTAGTCGTCTGGATCGGCCGCCTTGGCCGCTTCCAGCCATGGATTCAACCAAGCCGACGGCAAGTTTGGCGCACCATCCAAAGCGCCCTTCGCATAGTCTTTCCGCTCCTCGTAATTGCCCATGGTGCCACAACCGCTGGTCCCCGGTTCAAGTTTTCTCAGCCCACTGGCTTTTCACAGACCAAAAGCAAATTTCCTCCTGCCTGACTTTCGGCCAGCAGGGCGCCTGCATCTTGAACGTACCCGATCCGGTGCAGGTCCACCACCCGCATGCCGCAAGACTCCACCAGGGCCCTGATGCGGTCTGCGGCGCAATAGTGAAGGAAGGTCACGGTGTGGCCCCCATGCCGCTTGTAAAACAAGTCCCCACGTTCATACCCTTCCGATTCGAGGTGGAGTTCATCATAGACCCGAGTGGCTTCCGGCCCCCACTCATGGGGATTCTCCACGTTGAACACATCGAAGTAAAAACGCCCTCCGGGCTTCAACACACGGCACACTTTTTCCAAGCTGACTCGCCGATCCTCTTCGCAGGGGATGTGCCCAAAGGCGTATAGGAACGTCGCTGCGTCGTAGGCATTGGATTCCATGTGAATGTCGTTCCAATGGCCTATGCGCCCTACGACTCCGCGCTCCTTGGCTTGGCCCAACATGGAAGCGCTGATGTCCACCCCTTCCATGACGTAATTCAATCCTGAAGCCGCCTGGATGTCCACAGCGCGACGGCCAGTGCCGCAAGCGATGTGCACCACCCGGTCCGCCTCTTGGCCACTCAAATCCTTCGCGATGATGGCATTGATGGCGGAGGTGTATGCCTTGCGCTTGTCGCTGCCGTCATCGAGGTGGTCGTAGATGTCAGCCTGCTCCGAGTAATACGCGGAAATGCTGTGCAGGATGTCTCCAGGAGAGGGCTTGGGAATCAGCGGATACAAACGGTGCGTCCGGTTCCCCTCCACTTGATCAATGGGAATGAACGTGAAGGCGTCCTTCTCCAGCCGTCGAAATCCGGATTCGTCCTGGTTGAATGAGGCGGTCGCGGCCTGTTCATTCAACTCCCCCAACCACCTCTTTTCCGCATCAAACAAGACCATGCCGTCCAAGGTGTCCAGCGCAGGGGCATAGAAGTGAACGGTGATCAATGGCTTGTCCGAACTCGGGTTCACAATCTTGTGAATGGTGCCGTCGGATTCTGGAAGGACGCCACCAGCGCTGACGCGCAAGGCCAGGCCTTCTCGCAATTCCTTGCGGTCTGCATCGTAGGTGTATTCTACGTTTTCCACCTCCCCTTCCAAACAAAGCACGTAGCCCCAGAATCCGGCGTGATGGTGAATGGCGCTCTCCACACCGGGCGGCCAATGCAACACCACCACCTCGAAGGGGTCGAGCAGCAGGATGTTGCGGGCATAGTTGTCGGTCATGCCCTCAATGGAAGGAATACACCCTCGCAGGTCCAATTCGCCAGGATCAATGCTGCGCACCAAGTTGCCCATCCACTCGAAGTCGAATCCCTGTGGTGTGGCAGTCCGGATGGTTTCAATCAGCGCTTGCATGGGCGTGAAAATGGTGTGGCCCGAAGATAACTTCAGATGGGGGTCACTCCAATGGTATGGGGCGCCGCAAAGCAGGAATGAAACCTTTGCCGGCGCGCCGCAGTACAGGGGGTCGATTCCAACTTGTTTTGCCCATGTCTACCCGACGCATCGTGAGCTATGAAAAGCTCGACCAGTCCATCCGCAAGCTCATCAAGTCCGATTATCCGGACGGCTTTGACGGCCTCACCTTCAACCTTCGCCTGCCCACAAGCAAGGACGTTTTCAAGATGATCCGCTTTGAAGCCGAAGGCATCCAATACATGATCAAACTCGGTCCTGCCATCGAAGGTGTGGATTACGTGGTCGATTGATTTCGACGTCCTGACTGCCATGGAAACAGGGGGCATGCCGATCTTCGGCCGTCCCCTGTTTTCATTGGTCCCATGCGCATTTTCTTCGCCCTCCTCTCCTGCTCTCTCCCCGCCCTGCTTTTGGGACAAGCGGCGTGTCAACCCATGGTCGGACATGTGGGCTTGCGCGATGCCCGCATTTGGATGCAAGCTGACCGCGATGGAGACGTCCGGATCGAATGCTGGGCAGACAGCCTGGATGCCCCGTCTGGCGCGGACATCCGCTCGGCGCAAGGCCGTGTGGAATCCGCCGACGCATGGACCCACACGTTTGACCTTGGCGGGCTGGAACCCGGCACCACATATCGGTATCGGATTCTTTTGGATGGCCAACCGATTCAAGAGGGCCTCCAGGCGGACCGCATGACCTTCCAAACCCAACCCTTGTGGGATTACCGGTTTGACCCTCCGGATTTCACAGTGGCGTTGGGCTCCTGCTCCTTCATCAACGAGCCCGCCTACGACCGTCCCGGAAAGGGATATGGTGGTGGGTACTCCATCTTCGAGACCATTGCTGCATCCCATCCCGACCTGATGCTTTGGCTGGGAGACAACGTCTACTTCCGCGAAGTCGATTGGGGCAGCCGAAGCGGCATGCAACACCGATACAGTCACCTGCGCCAATTGCCCGAGCTGCAGGCCCTGCTGGGCGCCTGCCCCCATTACGCCATTTGGGACGACCATGACTTTGGGCCCAATGATGCCGACGGGAGCTGGATTCACAAAGACTGGGCAGCCGAGGTGTTCCAAGATTTCTGGCCCAATCCCTCTTGCGGATTGCCCGACCTGGAAGGCGCCGGCATCACCAGTGCGTTTCGGTTCCACGACGTCGACTTCTTCCTCCTTGACAACCGCACGTTCCGATTGAATCCGGACAACCAGACACGCACACCCCACATGCTGGGCGAAGCGCAAATGGATTGGCTCATCGCTGCACTGCAATACAGCAAGGCCCCATTCAAGGTCATTGCTGTGGGCGGTCAAGTGGTCAGCGACTTTGCGTCCTATGAGAATTACGCCATGTTCGCAGAGGAACAGGAGGCCCTGTTTTCGCGCATTCGCGACGAGGACATCCACGGTGTGGTGTTCTTGACGGGTGACCGCCACAGCTCCGAACTGAGTGCGCTCGAGCTCCAACCCGGGCAAACGTTGTTGGATTTCACCTGCAGCGCCTTGACCAGCAGCACGTATGACCACAGCCAAGAGCCCAACCACAACCGACTGGAGGGCACCAGTGTCGGCGTCCGGAACTACGGGACTTTGACCCTCAGCGGGCCGAGAAAAGAGCGGGTCATGACCTTCCGCACGTTCGATGCCGAAGGACAGATGCTGTGGGAGCGAAGCTTTGCCGCAGCAGACCTCTGATCAGTCTTGCAGCATCAACCGCAAGCTGCCGTGGCGTCCTTGGTCTGACGTGGCACGAACGGTGTACATCCCGGCAGGATGTTCCGATACGGCCCAGGTCAACCGGGTTCCGGAAACGCGTTGCACTTCGAGGACCCGCCCCAGCGCATCGACCAAGCTCAGTTGGCCTGTGAAAGGGCGGACAAACTGCAGGGTCACTTGGTCCCGTGCTGGATTCGGCATCACTGAAAAACGGGGTTCTAGGATGGATTCGACACCCACCGGCACAGAGACAACCAACGTGGTGCTGCAACCATCATCCCCGGTCACAGTCAACGTCCAGTCACCCGAAGCGAGGTCGTCTGGATCTTCCGCAGTCGTGCTGCCAGAGGGGCCGTCCCACTCGAATTCATAGGGTTCTACACCGCCCGTCACCGTCACAGACACCCCTCCATTTTCTTCTCCCGGATTGGCGCCTTCCACGTTGTCCAATGTCACCACCATCCCATCGGGGTCGATCACTGCAATGCTCGTGGTGTCCGTGCACACCGCCCCGCTCGGCATGACGACACTCGCCTGCACGAAGTAGTCCCCTGCGGACAGCTCCAAAAAGTTGCCACTGAGGTCCATCGTGATGCCATTCAGGATGTATTCGGTCGGCACCACCGTGTCGGCCACAAAAACGGAAATGTTGCCGTCTGAACCGCCCGCACAATTGGGGGCCGAGGCCACAGCAAACAACGCGACTTCTGGCGCTGGCTCCACGACAAATGACTGCACAGCGCTGCATGCCGTGTCGCCATCGAGCACCTCAAGGAGATAGGCACCCGGCAAGAGGGCCATAAACTCCTCCCCGGTCCAACTTCCGAAAAGGGTATCCAGAGGACCAAACAGTGCAAAAGACACGGAATCGGTGAGCGCTGAATCCACAGTCAGAGATGCGGCACCGTCGCCAGAGGTGGGACACGATTCCATGACCAACGAATCCAATGTGAGCAACAAGTCGCAGTAGGTGCAACTCCCATCCTCTTGTGTGGCCAACGGACTGAAATTGGAGGCCGTCTGGTCTGTGCACCCCAAACAGGACGTGTATTCGCAGTTGTCGGCATCCAACACGGCGGTGGAATCATAGTTGCAGGCCTCGGGTTCCAAGCAACCCGCACAAGAGGTGTACTCGCACAATCCGCTTTCGATGGTGGCGTCCGGTGAGAAGTTACAGGCACCCGCTTCGGTGCACCCGTAACAGGTGAAATCGCAAAAGGTCAAATCGTTGATGACCGCCGTGCTGTCATAGTTGCATGCAGACGCGAGCCCACATCCCGCACAGGTCAAATACTCACACGACCCATCGTCGAATGTGCCAAACGGATTGTAGTTGCATGCCCCGACATCCAAACAGGCACCGACTTCTACCCCGTCGCAAATGAGGACAAAGTCAAACCCACCCACAGCGGGTGTGACCGCATTGGACCCGCTGACGTGCAAGAAGTACTCTACCCCTTCTTCGCTGTCCCAATCCACCGCCGACGCCAGGAAATTCTCGTAACAAGGCTCAGCGAAGAAATCCGCTTCATCCTGATCGTCATTGCCGGCAACGCAGTCCAGATTTCCGCAGTCCCCTTCATACACGCTGAGGTAGGTGTCGTACCCCGTGTCCTCAAAGCACATGGTGGCCCGCAACGTGTCTCCGGTTCCCATGATGGTGTACCACAAACCGCCATGGAAATAGGCTCCGACGTTGTATTGGTCGCAGTACGCAGATTCCGTGGTGTCCGCGCACTCCGTGGTGGCCGTGACGATTTGACCACACCCGATGGGCTCGGCCATGTCGCATTCATCGTTGTCGACCGGCAAGCAAAAACCGTTGCAGTCATATCCATCCTGTGCGTAATAGCAACTCCCATCTTCCTCCGTGTATACTGGGGCCCAGTTGCAGGCTTCAGGATCGGTACATCCGGGGAACTCGAATGGGTCGCACACCCCATCCATGTCTTCATCGCACAAACAATTGCCGTCACAGTCAAAACAGAAAAACGCGTATTCGCAACTGCCGTCGTCCTCTGTCGCCTCTGGATCAAAATTGCAGGCTTCAGGATCTGTGCAACCCGGCACCAACACCTGAGCATCCACGCCCGCAGCACCACGTGCTACACTGGAAACGGCGATGAAGGCCGAGAGAACAAGGGGAAGAAAGAAGCGCATGCCGTGGAATTCTGTCTATAAGATACCGCTCAAAGCGGGGAGATGAAAGCAGAAACGCCACCCCTTTCGGGATGGCGTTTCCAATTCGCTTGCAGGTTCGGAGGATCAGTGGCGCACAACAAGGCGCTGCGTGGCGTGGCTGCTGCCCGCCGTCAAGCGGACCTGGTACACGCCATCGGAAAGGCTGCCGAAGTCCAACTGGAGCTGACCAGCAATGGTCATGCCCTCTTGGCGGAACACACGGCGACCCGCGCCATCGAACACCTCCAGAATGGCACCGTCGACAAATTGATTGAGCTCCATGGTCAATTGACCGCTGGTGGGGTTCGGCATAAACGCGATGCCCAATTCACCGACGACTTCAGTCAAGCCGACCGTCGTCAAGGTCACCACTTCCACTTCTTCACAGCCGTTTTCGTCGGTCACCGTCAAAGAGTACGTGCCGTCCGTCAAACCGGCGATGTCTTCCGTGTCATACGGTCCGCCCGGGCCTTCCCATCCGTAGGTGTACCCGCCGGTACCACCTGCCACGGAGACGGA
>CBFHWV010000052.1:8177-13108 GCA_965659565.1 uncultured Flavobacteriales bacterium | reverse complement strand
GCGCCTTCAGCGCCCTCCTCACCTGCAGCAGCAGACATGGCAGCACGCGTGCGGCGGACGCCGAGAACGACAGCGGAGTCGTTCAAGCGGACCTGGCAACCTTCGACCGTCAGGTCCGCCACGCGGAAGGACTCACCGATGTCGAGCGGGCTGATGTCGATGTTGACGCTCTCTGGAATGCTGTCCGCGAGGCCGACGACCGGAAGCCGGCGGTACACGAGGTGGAGGCGACCACCATTGCGCACACCCACACTGGCACCAGAAGTGGTGACCGGGAGCTTGACGCGAATAGGCTTGTCCGCGAAGACCTGAAGGAGGTCGATGTGAACGATGCGGTCGGTGACCGGGTGGAATTGGATGTCCTGAACGACACAGTCGTACGTGGTGCCGCCGACCTCGAAGGCCAAACGGTACGTATCCGGGGTGAAGACCAACTTGTTCAGTTGGATTTCGTTCACGTGAAAGTGAACCTGCTCGGTGCCGCCGTACAGCACGCCGGGGACCTGGCCCTTGGCGCGGAGTTCGGCTGCATCCTTCTTCCCTACGCCCTCACGGGGAGAGCCGCTCAATGAAGCAGTTTTCATGGTATGTAATTATGTAATGAGGAAATGCGAACTGATGCTCTCGTTCTGGACCAGACACCGCACGACGGTGGCAAAGAGGTCTGAACAATCGAGCACGGTGATTTTGTCAGTGGGCTTGTCGTTGCGCAGCGGAATGCTGTCCGTAACGACCAGCTCGGTCAAAGCGCTGTCCGCGATCCGCTCGTAGGCGGGACCGGACAGGACGGGGTGTGTACAGACGGCGCGAACGCTGGCCGCACCGTGTTCCTTCATGAGGCCAGCGGCCTTCGTCAAGGTTCCGGCGGTGTCACAGATGTCATCCACAAGGACCACATCCTTGCCCTCGACATCGCCAATGACGCGCATGCTGTCCACTTGGTTGGCCACTTTGCGCTGCTTGTAGCAGATGGCCATGTCCACACCGAGGTACTTGGCAAACGCGTTGGCGCGCTTGGTTCCTCCCGTGTCCGGCGTGGCGATGAGCAGGTTCCCGGTGTCCATCTTTTCCAGGTAGGGCAGGAAAATGGCGCTTCCGTAAATGTGGTCGACCGGAACCTCGAAGAAAC
Source organism: uncultured Flavobacteriales bacterium (assembly GCA_965659565.1). Lineage (GTDB taxonomy): Bacteria > Bacteroidota > Bacteroidia > Flavobacteriales_D > Sanyastnellaceae > UBA8752. The sequence goes on along the minus strand of CBFHWV010000052.1, from coordinate 11,979 downwards.
CTTGAATCTGGTCGGCGTGGAGGTCCATGGTGATGACGCGGTCCACACCCGCCGTGGTGAGCATGTTGGCGATGAGCTTGGCGCCGATGGCCACGCGGGGGGCGTCCTTCCGGTCTTGACGGGCGAACCCGAAATACGGGATGACGGCCACGATGCGCTTGGCGGAAGCCCGCTTGGCTGCATCAATGAGCATCAACAACTCCATGAGGTTGTCGGTCGGCGGGAACGTGCTTTGCACGATCACCACTTCCTTGCCGCGGACGGTTTCCTCAATGCTGACCCGGAATTCACCATCACTGAAGACGGTGTGCTTCACTTCAGCGAGCGGAACACCGTAGCCCATGGCAATGCGGGCGCCCAATTCCTTGGACGTGGAACCTGCGAGAATGCGGATGGGCGAGTCGTTCATGGCTTGCTCAAAGGCCGCAAAGATAGGTCGCGCAAGGCTGCGCAGAACAGAGGCCTAATTTTACATCATGCGTCAGCGTCGCACCGCCGTCCTCGTCTTTGGAATGGGAAGCCTGCTCATGGGCTTGCTGGCCCTCCAATTCAGCTGGATTCGCGCCTTGGTGGATGCGAGGAGCACCCTGTTCGATGAGCAGGCCCGAACGGCGCTGGTGGAAGTCCAGTCGATTCTGGATTTGTCCGGCGCGGAGTTTCCGCCCATCCCGAGCGCAGGTCTGGCCCCGATCAATGGGCCGGGGGCAGACAGTTTGGCATCCCGCCGGGCAGATGCCGCCATGGAGCGGGAGCACAGCATGGCGGTGGCCGACAGCATTCTCTCCGCCATCCTGCGCAACCGCGATGTGGACTTCCAATTCAGGACCGCCCTGCTCGATCGATATGGGCGCCCGATTTTCCTTCAAGATGAGGACGTCGACCGCTTGGACCAGTTTACAGAGGCTGGATACCGCATCCCCGTCGGGGAACAGGGGACGTTGGAAGGGGTCCAATTGTACACCGTCATCTTTCCTCGGAAGTCGCTCGTCCTCGCCGGCGACATGTGGCTTCAACTCACGGCCAACCTCGTGCTGATGGTGGTCCTCGTGTTCTTCACGGCATACGCGGCGTCGGGATTGCGAAAGGCCGAGCGGCTGAACCGGCTGAAGAGTGACCTCATCAACAACATGACGCACGAGCTCAAGACGCCGATCTCCACCATTGGCCTGGCGGGGGAGGCCTTGCTCGACCCGGCCATGTCAGGTGACCCTGACAATGTGCGGTACTACGTGCAGTTGATTGCCTCGGAGAACAAACGGTTGGGCCAGCTCGTGGAGAACGTGTTGCGGGCGGCGATGCTCGACCAAGGTGAGCTGGAGCTGTACCGGCAGCGCATCAACTTTCACGACCTGGTGGAAGAAGTGTTGCGCAACCACGCCATTCACATTCGGAAGCAAGGCGGGTCTGCGGCCAGCCAGCTCAAGGCGACGGACCCGTTGATAGAGGGGGACCGCACGCATTTGATGAACGTGGTCTTCAATTTGGTGGACAACGCCATCAAGTATGGAGGCGACCAACCGAGGCTGACCATTCGGTCTTGGAATGATGCCGGCCGGCTGCACGTCGCCTTCACGGACAATGGCATCGGGATCGCCAAGGAGCATTTGGGCAAGGTTTTTGATAAGCTCTATCGTGTGCCCACCGGAAACGTCCACGATGTGAAGGGCTTCGGCCTTGGATTGAGCTATGTGAATGCGGTCATGCAGCAACATGGCGCCCAAATCGACGTTGTGAGTGAGTCCGGCGAGGGCAGCACATTCACCTTGGTTTTCCCTCAAACCCCGTCATCATGAAACAACAGCTCGACATTCTCCTCTGCGAAGACGATCCGAACCTCGGCAAACTCCTCTCTGATTTTCTGGTGCGAAAAGGGTACAACGCCACTTGGGCCCAGGACGGTGCGGAGGGCGTGCGTCAATTCCGCGTCGGGTCCTTCGACTTTGTCATCCTCGATGTGATGATGCCGGTGAAGGACGGCTATCAGGTCGCCGAAGAAATCCGGGGGCTCAACCGCCATGTGCCCATTCTGTTTCTGACCGCCAAGAGCCAGCGTGAGGACACCCTTCAAGGCTTCAAGGCGGGTGCAGACGACTACATGACCAAGCCCTTCTCCATGGATGAGCTCGAGGCGCGCATCGAGGCCATTCTCCGCCGTTCTGCCGCTTTGCCCGACACCGAAGAAGAAGTCGGCGAGATGACCATTGGCAAGTATGCCTACGACTACAACCGGCAGGAGCTCAAGCTGGGCGATGCCGCCCAGCGCCTGACGACGAAGGAGAACGAACTGCTGTTCCTGCTGGCCAAGGCCAAGAATGCGTTGCTGGAGCGCGAATACGCCCTCAACGCCATCTGGGGCGATGCGAACTACTTCAACGGCCGCAGCATGGACGTGTACATCGCCAAGCTCCGCAAACACCTCAAGGAGGACGCGCGGGTCGAGATCCTCAACGTCCACGGCAAGGGATTCAAGCTGATCGCCGACTGAAGGTGCAGGTCGTGAGGACCGAAAAGGAGGCGCTACCTTGCTTTTCCGTTTTCTGCCCGCATGATCCCGAACGATACCGTCGACGCCATCCTACAGGCCACCGTCATTGAAGACGTGGTCTCGGATTTCGTGCAGCTCAAAAAGAGCGGGACGAGTTTGCGCGGGCTGAGTCCGTTCACCAACGAGAAGACCCCTTCTTTTTACGTGGTGCCCGGCAAGGGCATTTTCAAGTGTTTCAGCTCCAACAAGGGCGGCAGCGCCGTGACATTTTTGATGGAGCACGAGAAGCTCTCCTATCCGGAGGCGCTGCGGTGGCTGGCCAACAAGTATGGCATCGAGATCCAGGAGCGCCAGCTGACGCAGGAGGAACAAGAGGAGAAGACCGAGCGGGAGAGCTTGGCCAATCTGGCGTCTTGGGCGCAGAAGTGGTTCACCGAGCAAATGATGGAGACGGGAGAAGGCAAGAGCGTCGGTCTCGGCTACCTCCGTCAGCGCGGATTTGGTGACGCCACGATCGGCGATTTCGTCATCGGATACTGTCCGGATACGCCCTGGGGGCAATCGGGGGCGCTTGTCGAGGCCGCAAAGAAGGCGGGATACCAGGAGAAGTGGCTGGAAATCAGCGGGCTGGCAAAACGTCGGGAAGACGGCACCCTGTACGATTTCTACCGCGGGCGGGTCATTTTCCCCATCCGCGACGTGACCGGCCGGGTCATTGGATTCGGAGGACGGACACTCAAGACGGACAAGAAGGTCCCCAAGTACATCAACAGCCCGGAGAGCCCGCTGTATGACAAATCCCGGGCGCTGTACGGCATCCACCAAGCGAGAAACGAGATCGTGCGGGAAGACCGCGCCATCCTCGTGGAAGGCTACACGGACGTCATGGCCATGCACCAGGCCGGCGTTCGCAACGTGGTCGCCAGTTCGGGCACGGCGTTGACGGTGGAGCAAGTGCGCCTGTTGCGGCGTTTCAGCAAGCAGATGACCATGCTGTTCGACGGAGACCCGGCCGGTCTTCGTGCGGCGATTCGAGGCGTGGACATCGTGCTCGGCGAAGGCCTGGACGTGAAGGTGGCCGTGCTGCCCGATGGGGAGGACCCGGACACCTTTGCCAAGCGCCTCGGAAAAGAAGCCTTGGACGACTGGCTCAGCGAGCACAGCCTCGATTTCATCCGGTTCAAGATTGACCTCTTGCAAGAAGAGGCCGAGGGCGACCCGGTCAAGCGCGCCGACATGGTGCGCAGCGTGGTCCAGAGCATTGCGCAGGTCCCCGATGAGCTGAAGCGTTCCATTTATGTGCAGGAGAGCGCGTCG
>CBFHWV010000052.1:0-8078 GCA_965659565.1 uncultured Flavobacteriales bacterium | reverse complement strand
GTGCGCAGCGTGGTCCAGAGCATTGCGCAGGTCCCCGATGAGCTGAAGCGTTCCATTTATGTGCAGGAGAGCGCGTCTCGCCTGGGCATGCCGGTGGACGACCTCCTGGGCGAGCTCGGTCGGCAGGCCATCCAGAAGCTGGAGAAGGAAGCCAAAGCGCCGCTGCCCTCCCTGAAGCCGGCTGTTGACGCGCCCATCGGGGCGACCCGCCTGTCGGGAAAGGTGGGCCGGGAAGGCCGGGAAAAGGACCTCCTGCGGTTGCTGCTTCAATACGGCCGGCACAAGGTCACCTTGGCGTTGCCGGAAGGTGTGGAAGCCCCCGAGCCGACCGAAGACGGCGAGCCCGCCACGATTGAAGTCGCGTTGGCGGAGTTCATGATGCACGAGCTCGACTCGTTGGGCTTGTCCATTCGGAATCCCGTGGTCGACCGCGTGGTGCAACATGTCCGCGAGGAAATGGTGGGCGGACGCATTCCCCTCGCCGAGGATTTGGGCCTGAATGACCCCGAGGTCATGTCGCTCACGGCGGATTTGCTCGTGACAGAATTTACCCTGAGTTCCAATTGGCTCGAGCGCCATGGCATTCAGCCCGAGACGGAGGAGGACCAATTGAAGGTGGCCTTGCAAGGGGCCTTGCACCGGTTGATGTTGGACGAAGCCCGCGGCGAAGGGTACCGCATTCGCAAGCGGTTGGAGGAAATGGCGGAAGACCCGTCCACTTCAGAAGATCCGGCTGCGGAGGAGGTCGACCTGCTGCGCAAAAAGATGGCCGTTTCAAAGCGGGTGAGCCTGTTGGCCCTTCACTTCGAGAGCACCATCCTGCACGACATGCGGGATGAGGATGTTCGAAAGCCCCAGTGATCAGTCCGCTTCAGGGCGGTGTGACCAAAAGTCGAGCAACGTGATGCGGGGCTGAAGCACGCCCCGATAGCATTCGGTTTCGACCCGAAACACGACGTCGAGGCGATCTGCGGTCAGCAAAGCGGGCAGTCGGTGGCCCAAGCCAAACCCCACAGCATCCAGCGGCCGGAGTCCCCGCCCCATGTCCATGGCCATGCGGACGTGTCGGTCGCCCTTGCCCACAGTGCGCGGAATCTGGGCGAGCTTGACCTGCCGCGCCAAAAACACCGGCGCTGGCGCGCCGGGACCGAACGGTTCGAAATCGCGCAGCCGGGTCAACAAATCCCGCGTGCACATCTCCAGGTTGATCTCGAGGTCAAAATGGCGGGGCTCCCGTTTGCTCACCGATTGCAGCTCTCGGCCCACCGCGGCATCGAGCGCTTTGGCAAAGGCCTCGGCTTCACCGGGCTTAACCGTGATTCCGGCGGCCATGGCGTGCCCACCATATTGAAGGAGGTGCTGTTTGCACTCCCGGATGAGGGCGTGGATGTCGAGTCCCGGCGTGGACCGGGCACTGCCGACCAGGACGCCGTCGTCGTCGCTGATGACAATGCTCGGGCGGTAGCGGTGTTCGACAAGGCGCGTGGCGACGATGCCGATCACGCCCCGGTGCCAATTCTGGCCCCAGACGATGTTGATGTGCTCGTAGTCGGGCCGGCTGGCCAACTGCTGGATGGCCGCTTCGGTGACTTCGGCGTCGTAGGAGCGGCGGATCTGGTTGAGCCGGTCGAGGTTGAGGGCGAGCTCGTTGGCGCGGCTTTCGTTGCGGGCCGTGAGGAGTTCGACGGCTTCGGTGGCACGCGACATCCTGCCGGCGGCATTGATGCGCGGGCTGATGCGCGAAATGATGTCGCGGACGGTCAAGTAATCCGGCGTGCACCGCACGACTTGAAGCAGGGCGCGAATCCCCGGTCGGGCGTTGCGGGCGATGGTGCGGAGGCCGTGGTGGAGGAGGACCCGGTTTTCGCCGGTCACCACAACGAGGTCGGAGGCAATGCTCAAAGCCACCAGGTCCAAACCGTCGTAGGCGCTCATGGGCGAGAGGCCGAAGCGTTCGGTCAGGGCTTGCGTCAACTTGAATGCCACACCGCAGCCGCTCAATTCCTTGAACGGGAAGGCGCAGCCCGGTTGCTTGGGGTTGAGGATGGTGTGCGCATCGGGCATGGTGGAGCCCGGCAAATGGTGGTCACAGATGATCACATCGAGGCCCATCGCCTTGGCCTCAGCCACGCGTTCTACCGCGCGGATGCCGCAGTCCAAGGTGATGATGATGCTGCATCCCGATTCTGCTGCAGTCCGGACGCCTTCTTCGGACAGCCCGTACCCTTCATTGTAGCGGTCGGGGATGTAGGGGTGGACGTCGAACCCGTTGTTGCTCAAGAATTCTTGAATGAGGGCGACCGATGTGGCCCCATCGACGTCGTAGTCCCCATAGGCCATGATGCGCTGTCCTTCCCGCTGGGCCTCCACCAACCGGTCCACGGCCTGCTCCATTCCGAGCATCGCGTAGGGGTCGTGCAGTTGGTCCAGCTCCGGGGAGAAAAAGGCCTCGGATTCCGTGCCCTCGATGCCGCGAAGCTCGAGCAGACGCGCAACCAATTCACCGGCATCGACGTTGCCCAATTGCTCCCTGCCAGCTTCGCGGGGAGACCAATCGGCTGGAGGAACGTGCGGTTGACGGGTCATGGACAGTGGAACGCGGTGCCTCCGGGCGGGCGCGGAACTTCACCGAAGACCGCGCGCAATCGGACCGGACTCCCTTAAATTGCGCGACTTGAAAGATACAACGATGACCTCGTTCCGCCTTCCCTCCTTTGCCCTCGTGGCCCTCGCCTTCTTCACCATCGTCTTGGGCAGCTCCTGCCTCAATGACGACAACTTGATCGGCCCGAACTGCTTCGACGGCATCCTCAACAACGGCGAGGAGCTGGTGGACTGCGGCGGCTCCATTTGCCAGCCCTGTGACCCTTGCGAGAACGGTGTCTGGGACCAGGTTCTGGGAGAGCAGTGGGTGGATTGCGGCGGTGAATGCGCACCCTGCGACGTCAACTTCAACGGCCAACTCGACCCGGGCGAGACCGGCATTGATTGCGGTGGGGACACCGGAATCGATTGTGGCGAACTCTGCGGGGATGGCCTGTTGAACGGCAACGAAATCGACGTCGATTGCGGCGGCCCGGATTGTGAGGCCTGCCCCTCTTGTGAGGACGGCCTGTTGAACGGCGAGGAGCTCGGCGTGGACTGCGGTGGCCCGGACTGCCCGGCTTGCCCGACGGACGGAGACTGCACCAACGGTCTCCTCGACGGAGATGAGCTCTACATCGACTGTGGGGGCACCATCTGCCCGCCTTGCGACGGCACCATGGAGTGGAAAGCCAATGGCACCGAGCTGGTGGCCGACTTTGAGACCACGTGTTCTTTGAGTGGCACGACGCTCGAGTTGGGCGGCATTTCCATCACCACGGACGACATCGGCATGACCTTGCCCGAGCCCAGCGTGGGCTGGATTGCGGGCGCCCAGATCGCGTTGAATGAAAGCAGCGCGCCTGCAGGGGTGTGCACCTACAATGCCCCTGGCGGTCAGATGTACACTTCGGCCCAGCCAGGTTCCAATTTCACGGTGGAGATCATCTACATCCTGCCGGAGGCGGGCGGCATCGTCGTCGGCACCTTTGGCGGAAGCCTCATCGGCAGCGACGGAACCGGCGGCATCAGCATTGCCCAGGGCTCCTTCCTCCTGCCGATCAACTGATCATTCTTCGAGCAGGTCGTAGAGCCCGTCCAGTTTCGGGCTCAAAACCACCTCGATTCGGCGGTTGCGAGCGCGGTCTTCGGGATCGCGCGGGTGGTACTCGCTGCGCCCAGCTGCCGTTAGCAATCCTGGCGTCAGGCTGCTGTTGCCGGTCATGACTTCGATGACGGCCGTGGCCCGCAATGCGCTCAACTCCCAGTTGTTTCGGGGAGGGTTCGGCCGATTGAAGGCGACATCATCCGTGTGGCCTTCGACCACGACTTCGAATCCGGTTTCTCCTTCGATCGCCTGGGCCAATTCCACCAAGGCCTCCTTGCCCTCAGGGTCAATGGACGTGCTGCCCGAGGCGAACAGCAGTTTGGAGGACAGGCGGACGTAAACTCTGCCTTCGCGCTCCTCGACTTCGAGACCGCGGTTGCGGAATGCGAACAGGGCGTCGCTGAGTTTGGCGCGCAACGCTTCCCCCGCTTTTTTCTGTGCCTCGAGCATTCGGGTCAATTCGGCCACCCGGGCCTCCCGGGCGCGCAAGTCGCGTTCGAGGGCGAGTAAGCTGTCTTCCTGGAATTGCAAGTCGGTGCGGATGCGCTGAAGCTCAGCGAGCAGGGCTGCCTGTTCGGCACCTGACGCAGACCGTTTGCGGTCGAGTTCATCAGAGAGCATCGCGTTGAGCGCTTCGAGATCCACGTTTCTGAGCTGTTGGCTGCGCAGTGCTTGTCCGAGGCGGTTGGTGTCGGCTTCCAGGGTCTGGATGTGCCGGGCGTCTTCCCGGGCTTGCCCGTCTTTTTCGGCCACGGCCAGTCGGAGGGCCTCGGCTTGCTCGGTCAAAACGGACAGGTCGCGGTCCAAGGTGTCCCGGTCATCGCGAACCTCGGCGAATTGGCTCATCGGCACGCAGCCGGCCATCCAGAGCAACGGAAGCAGAAAAACGAAGGGAAGGAAGCGCTGATGCATGGCGGAAAAGTCGCCCGCTTCCGCCCGCTTCCGGCGCGGCGGTTGAAAGGTTGCACCACCGTGGGGTGTGGATTGCGGTCAGAGCTTGACCGTCACGTTTTGCGGCTCGGTGAAGAACTGCATCGAATGGTAGCCCCCTTCCCGGCCAACGCCGGACTGGCGGGTGCCGCCGAACGGGGTACGCAGGTCGCGGACGAGCCAGCAGTTCAGCCAGACCATGCCGGTGTCGATGCCTGCCGCGAACCGATGGGCGCGCTGGAGGTCTCGGGTCCAAACGGAAGCAGAGAGGCCGTATTTGGTGCTGTTGACCAGGCCGAGGGCTTCGCGTTCATCGCGGAAGGGCTGCAGGGTGGCTACTGGGCCGAAAATCTCCTCGCGGTTGGTGGCGCACGTGTGGTCCAAACCCTCGATGAGGGTGGGCTGCACGAAGAAGCCATTCTTCAATCGAGGCTCACCGGGTTGGTGTCGCCCCCCTCCGCAGAGGATGGTTCCGCCTTCGCCCCGGGCGGTGGCGATGGCCGCCAGCACCTTGTCCCGGTGGGCCCGGGAGACGACGGCGCCCATTTTGGTGGCCGGGTCGGCCGGGTCGCCGATCCGCATCTTGGATACCTTGGCGACCATGGCGTCCCGGAACCGGTCATAAATCGTGTCCTGCACCAGGATCCGAGATCCACAGAGGCAGATCTGCCCTTGGTTGGCGAAAGCCGCTCGGACGGCGGTGTTGAGGGCCTCGTCAAAGTCGGCATCGTCGAAGACCACCGTGGCGTTTTTGCCGCCGAGCTCGAGGGAGAGCTTCTTGAATTTCGGAGCAGCGCTGGCGGAGATGGCAGCGCCGGTTGCGGAGCCTCCCGTGAAGGAGATGGCCCGAATGTGGTGGTGGTCCACCATGGCTTGGCCGACTTCCGGTCCGAGGCCGTGCAGGATGTTGAGCACCCCATCCGGCAATCCGGCTTCCCTGGCCCATTGTCCCAGCATGAAGGCGGTCATGGGGGTCACTTCGCTGGGCTTGGCCACGACGCAGTTTCCACTGGCGAGCGCGGGTGCAATCTTCCACGTGAAGAGGTACAGGGGCAGGTTCCAAGGGCTGATGCAACCGACCACGCCGAGCGGTTTGCGCAACGTGTAGTTCACGGTGCCGTCGCCCATGGTGTGGCTTTCGCTGGCAAATTGCTCTGCGGCGGAGGCATAAAAGCGCAGGTTCTGCTCGGCCCGCGGAATGTCCACGGCCGCAGCGAGCGAGACGGGTTTGCCGTTGTCCTTGGATTCGGCTGCAGCGAGCTGCTCCGCGTGTTCGGCCACCTTGTCGGCGAGCCGGGAGAGGACCGCCCGTCGGTCAGCCGGGGCCCATGCGCGCCATTCCGGAAAGGCGCTGCGCGCAGCCGCAACCGCGGCTTCCACATCGTCCGAGCCGGACCGTGGAATCCGGCCGTACGGGGCGCCGGTGGCGGGCTCCACGTTGTCCAACCATTCGCCGGAAAGAGCAGGGGCATGCGCCCCGCCAATGAGATTCAGGATGTCGTCCATCTGCGGACAAGGTCGGCATGAAAAGAAAAAGACCGGTCACCTCGGGTGCCGGTCTTCGTGCGGTTGCATTGACTTTCGCCTTGCACTTCGTGGTTTCCCCACTAGGACTCGAACCTAGAATGACTGAACCAAAATCAGTAGTGTTGCCATTACACCATGGGGAATTCCGCGAAGAATCGTCGGCGAAATTAAGCAAAGCCATTCACCCGACCACACAGTCGGGCTCAAAGCGTGGTGTCATTCGTTGGTCGGCCCGTTCAGCTCCGTCATCAGCGCCTCCAGAGCCGCTTCCAATGCGGTGATGCGGCTGTTCAGCGAGGACAGGGTGTCTTGGAGGCTCACGCCGCCGAATTCGATGTCATCGCCCACCACGATGGAGCCGTCGTCCTTGACTTGCAGGGCGTCCGAGCGGTTGTCGACAGCTTCGCCGTTGCCGACCGAGAACAACACGCCCGTCTGGTTGGCCGCATTGTACTTGCCCACGGCCGTTTGATAGGCCTGGTCGGCGAGGGTGTAGTAGCCTCCGGCGCTGGACGCATAGGCGCTCGCCGTGGTCTCATAGCCTTCGGCGTGTCCGGCAAACCCGGAAGCCACAGTGTAGTAGCCTTCGCTGGCCGCCGCGTCAGCCGTGGCTTGTGTGCCTTCTCCGACGGCGTGTGCGCAGGTGGCGCTGGCCACCGTATTGCGGTTCGAGGCATGGCTGAAAAAGCCGGAAGCGGTGGTGTTGTAGCCTTCGGCGTGGGCAGCCGTGTTGTTGGCCACGGTTCCGTAGCCCTCGCTGTGGGCATAGTTGGCCTGCGCCTTGGTGTTGTAGCCTTCGGCATGGGCCGTGGTGGCCGTGGCGTCGGTGAACATGCCCTGCGCGTGGGCGGCCGTTCCCGTGGCCTCCGTCCCTTCGCCGAGCGCACTGGAACAGGTGCCGCTGGCAGTGGTGTTGCGGTTGGCAGCATGGCTGTAGTTGCCAATGGCATCGCTGCCATCTCCCAAGGCAGACGCAAAGGAGCCAGGCGCCGTCACGTTGCGTCCTTGTGCCATCTGGCCCGTCACGCGGAAGTCGTCTTCGACCCACGTCCAGACGTAGGTGTTGATGCCTTGTGTGGTGGTGGAGTCCGAGATGAAGCTTAGGCCCAGGGCCGCGCGTGCAGAGTCTGCCGAGGTCGACCCGGTGCCGCCGCTGGCGATGCCCAGGACGCCGTTGTCCTCCCAAGGGCTGCCGAACAACCCGAGGATCTCCAGGATGTCACCTGCACCAATCAGGCTGTCGCCGTCGGCATTGGGGTTGTAGGGCCATTGGGCGTGAGCGACTTGCGATCCGAAGAGCAGGATGACCAGCCCAGCGCATTGGAGACATAAAGGAAGGATGCGGTTCATACCAAGAAAATTAAGGGAGGACGGGATTGTTCTCAAAAACAGCAAGGGCGTCTGCAGATGGGTAAATCTGGTTCGTGAGAATGAGAAACCCCCACCTCTGTGGAGGTGAGGGTTTCACTGTATTTCGGGTTTAGAGAAGGATCATTCCGTCACCATGAATTGCTTCACGATGCTGGCCTGTCGCGAGCTCACGCGGATTTGGTAGACGCCGCTCTCGAGGCTGCCTGCAGGAATGTCCACCGTGTAGCTCTGACCTTTTTCAACGTGGCCGGAGTACAGGGTGCTGATCATCATGCCCGTGGCATCATACAAGGCCACGTCCACGCGCATCGGTTGCAGCACGTTGAATCCGAGTTGGGCGAAGTCCTGGGTCGGGTTCGGCGCCACATTGGAGACCTGAATCGGCCCGCGCGCTTCTTGGACGGACATGCTGGCCACCTCCTCAGCTGCATTGGCTGGTGAACCGCCTCCAACAAGTCCGGCTTCCACACCGTCGGAGTCGCAGACCTCACCGGTGACAGTCACCGTGTAGCTGAAGCTGGCTGCATTGCCGCTGCAATCGGTGGCAGTATAGTCGTAG
>CBFHWV010000051.1:2698-13176 GCA_965659565.1 uncultured Flavobacteriales bacterium | reverse complement strand
CCGTCGTAGTCTCCACGGGTCACGTACACCCGGTCTTCGTGCAACAAGAGCTGACGTGCGCCTTCCACAGCCTGTTGGGCCAGAATCTCCCCGGTCTCCGCATCCATGCGGTAGACCGTGTCCTCGGCACTGACCCAAGCCTCCTGGCCGTCTGGCCTCAAGCACGCATCGACTGCGAAAGCATGCCCGTCGAAGACATGGAGCACTTGGAACTCGGGAAACTCGGCCGAGGCATCGAACCGACCGAGGCGGGGCGACTCCAGCACCTCTCCGGACACAAAATCCTGAGCGCCTTCGCACAACACCAACACCTGCTGCGCGTTGACCGGAGAAAAGGCGCCTGCGATCATGGTCGAAAAGAGGGCAGAGAACAAGAACAGTCGGAGGTCTTTCATGGCAAGCAAAACTAGACGTCTGCGACCTGCCAACCGCAACCATTGCCGACGAAAGCCGTTAACTTGATGACCTCGATCATGAAGCGCATTGCCCCATGTTTCATTGTGATGATGGCCACCCTTTTGTGGAGTGGATGCCAGCCCGATGACATCCGGTTCGACAACAACCCGGTTCCCCATTACAGCGGTGTTCCAACCGTCGTGGTCGACGCCTACCTCACCCGCGCCTACATCGACTTGATCGGCCGGGAACCGTTGCCGGCTGAAATGGAGGCCGAACGCCTCACCCTTCGTGCGGGAGACCTCGAATCGGAGGCGCGGTTGGCCATGGTCAACCGGCTGATGGGCGAAGACAGCGCCCATGCAGAGGCCTACGCGCGAAAACTGCGGGACGACCTCTCCGGCAGGTTCCTCGACGGCGCCAGCCAGGAGGGCATGATCGAAGAGGTCGAATTCCAGCGGTTCCTCGCTCTTCAAGACAGCCTGGCGGGTGGATTCCTCTACCCCTATTTCCACGATCTGGCAGACCGCCTCGAGCGCACCGTCACAGCCGTGGATGAATTCCAGACGGGGGAGATCCCGTGGCGCGAGGTCAACCGGCGTTACTGCGACAACGTGGTCTACGACGACCTCAACATGAACAGCTTCAACTTCGTCAATGCCACCTTCGACGACCTGTTTGGGCGGTATCCCACTGCGGCTGAGTTCGAGCAGGCCTACGCCGCGGTGGAATTCAGCGCGCCTTCGCTGCTGTTTGGCGAATTGGTGGAGGACAAGGACAGCTACCTCTCCGTGCTTGTGCAGGATGCTGAATTTGATGAAAATGCGGTCCGCTGGTGGGGGGAGCGGCTGCTGGTTCGGCCCATCACGGGCGCTGAAGTGGCCGCCTGGCTCAACACCGCAGGACCTGAAGTGGACGTCCGCGAGCTCCAGCGCCTGCTGATCACGTCCGACGAATACGCCGATTTCGAATGAAACACGCCACCACTTCCCTCCTGCTCGCCATGGTCATGGCATTGGCGGGCTGTCGTTCAGAACCCGAGGTGACCTACGGACTTCAGCCGCTGGAGATCGGATCGGACAACGCGCAAAAGGACCGGGTCAAATCCATCGACCAGTGGATCTCCATTCTCCACGCCGATTTGTTTGGCGAATCACTGGGGAGCGCGGAATTGTTCGAAATCAAACAAGGCTTCTTCAGCATTGGAGACCAGGACATTGCGCGCGAATCCCTCGTCTCCAACTTCATGCAGCGCCCGGACGTTGTCTTGCCGGATGCCGGCCTGCTGAGCAGCGATCCGGACGCCTTCATCGACGAGACCTACGTCCGCTTTTTGGTCCGATACCCCACAGAGGCAGAGCGCACTTGGATGCGCAACGACCTCGCCGCCAACCCCACGCTCACGCCCGAATTGATGTACACCGCATTCGCCCTGAGCGAAGAATACCTCCACTACTGACATGAAGCGCAGATCCTTTTTGAAGAAAAGCGGCCTCGCTGCAGCAGGAGCACTGGCGGCGCCCACCATTTTGTCGAGCGGCCGGCTGTTTGCCGCGAGCGGCAGGCGCATGACCGACCACGTGGTCATGGTGGCCTTTGCAGGTGGCGTGCGCCAGCAGGAGAGCATCCTCCGGCGTTATGTGGACGACAGCCAAGGCGAGCCCTATCCGGGCAACATCATGTACAACATGCTGTCCGGTGAAGCGCCCGTCGCCAAGATCGTGTATGGCACCGGCGTCGGTGGCATCACACCCATTCCCGCCATCCTCTCACAACCGCTGGAAACCTTGGGCACCACGTTTGCCGAAGTGAGCGCACTGAGCGCCGGACACTACGTGGGCATGAATTCGTTGGTTCAAGGGGGAACCCCTGGTGGGCAAGGCCTCAAGCAGCGCCCGTTGCAACCGACCATTTTTGAATACCTCCGACGCCATGGCGGCTACGCAGCCACGGACACTTGGTTCGTGGGCAATGGCATTGGCGGTTCCCTTCCCCTGCTCAACCACAGCCAACACCCGGACTACGGCGCGGAATACGCGGGGAATTTCTTTGCCCCCACCGTCACGTTCGTGGGCGAAGGCGAGACCGCATTTGCCAATGCGTCCGTCTATCACCCTGAGAACGAGCTGGATCCCATGCGGCGCATGAAAGCCTTTCTCGACCAGCAATTCGCATCCGATGGCACCGGGGGATTTGGAGGCGGATTGAACAACACCGACGACGAGAAAGAGCGCATCAAGCAATTCATGCAGCTCATGTATGACAAGGTGGAGAACGGCTCTGTCAACCTGCCACCCGTCACCGACAATGGCGACACCGCCACCGTGGGGTTCACCTGTGAAGTGCTCTCGGAATTCAAACCCGCCTTCACCCTCGTGAACTTGGGCGCCGTCGACGCTTGCCATTCCAATTTCTCCTCCTACCTCAAGGCGCTGCACCGCGCGGACCACGCTGTGGGGCACTTGTGGAACCACATTCAATCCATCCCGGAGATGGCGGGCAACACCACGTTGATCCTCACCCCCGAATGCGGGCGGAACCTGCAGCCCAACAACATCGTGGACGAGAACGACTGGAGGGCCTATGACCACAGCGACGAAAACAGCATGCGCATCTTCACCATGATGGCCGGTCCGAATGTGCCGCAGAACTTGACCATTGGCGGGGAAGACAATCCTGTGGGCATGGTCACCGATACCATGATGACCGTGTGCGACCTGCTCGGCGTCATGCCGGAAGTCCAGGCTGGCGGTATGGTGCACCCGGGTACGGACAGCCTCTTCAACCGGATTTGATGGCGAGCAAACTCCACCCAAGGGACCGGGTCCGCCTCGGCTTGGTGGTGGTGCTGGTCACCATCGCTGCGGGATCGTGCACCCCGGAGCCACCGGACAATCCCTACGACAACCTGCCGCCCGTGGTGTCCACCGAAGGGTGGGCCGTTCCGCCCATCCCTGAGGACAACTTCGCGTGGTTGCACCAGCAAGTCTTCGCCCCGACCTGCGCCAACAGCGGGTGCCATGACGGCACTTTCGAACCAGATTTCCGCACCGTGGGGTCGTCGTGGAACACCTTGGTGAACCACCCGGTCATCGCCAACGACGCCGACATGGCCTTCTCGCGCAGGGTCGTTCCCGGCAACGTCGGGGCCAGTTTCCTCTTCGAACGGCTCACCGTCGAGATTCCCAACACCTCGGGCATGATGCCGTTGGAGGTGGACGAAGACAGCGATTACGACGAACGACGCGCCGAATACCTCGACGCCATTGCGGCTTGGATCGAGGCTGGCGCCCCGGATGCCAGCGGCCAGGTCGCCCCGGAAAACGGCGCTTCCCTCCCGCCGCAAATTCACGGCTTCGCCGCCTTTCCGCCCGACGTCCTCTCCGGGGTCTATGTCCGCGCAGAGGGTCCCGGCATCCAGCCTGTGGTGGTCGACCCGGTCGTGGCCAATGTGTTCATCGCCGTCACCGACGACCAGCTCCCCATGACCTCGCTGGATTGCAGCTGGGCATTGGGACTCGATGCAGAGGACGCCACTGCGTCCGCAGCCGGAGGGGACTTTGGGCCCGCCCCCTTCACCTTTGAGGCTGCGACGTTCACCGGCAGCACGGAGACCTATGGCCTCTCTGCCCAAGTGGACTTCAGTGGGTACACACCCGGCACCGAACTCACGCTGCAACTCCGCGCCGGCGATGGAGACGCCACCGCAGCCGTGCCCCTCCCCAGCAGCCCGGAATACATCCAACTCCTCTACCGCATTCGCATCGCCCCATGATGAACCGAGCGCTCCAATTGGCCGCATGGACCGCAGTCCTGACATGGTGTACGACCGGATGCACCCCGGACTCAGTGGACCCTGTGGAGCCCGAATTGACATGGGTGTCCATCCAGGCGGAAACCGTGGAATCCGCCACGACCCCATTGGTAGTGACCTTGGCGTACCGGGACCACCAAGGAGACTTGGGCTGGGAAGACCCCGACCAGCACGCCCTGGAAGTGCAGGATGAGCGACTGAATGCCCCGGATACCTATCACATCCCGCCGCTGACACCGGATGGGATGGAATTGGACATCGACGGGACCTTGGTCATCACCTTGCCCCCCCTGTTCCTGTTGGGCAACGGCGGGGATGAGCCCACCCGCCTCACGTTTCGCATCACCGACCGCGCTGGCCATGTCTCCAATGCTGTGGTGAGCCCGGTCATTCTCATCACCGACACCCTGTGACAGCGCGCGTTGGAGGTGGTTGGCTGATTTTGGTGGCCTGTGTGCTGTTTGACCCATGTATGCTGCACGGGCAAACGACCTATGCCATGGCCGACACGGTGGTGACCGATTGCTTTGGCGAATTGACCGACAGCGGCGGCGAAGAAGACGCCTACGGCAACAATGAAAACCTCACGTTCACAGTCGATGCGGGCAGCCCCCTCGACGTGTCCTTCATCGGCCCTGTGGACATCGAGCCAGCCGCCCCTGGTTCCGGACTGTTGTTCGATTACCTCATCCTGTACGACGGGCCCGACGCGGCCTCCCCCGTATTGGACACCCTGTTCGGCAGCATTCAAAGCCCTCCCACCTATGTCACCGTTGGCCCCCTCACGGCGGTCTTCGTGTCTGATGCGAGTGCGCAGCCCCAGGGGTTTCACCTCCAATGGACGGCCCAACCACCACCACCCGTGCCGCCCACACTGTCGTTGAGCACCTTGGGAAGTTGCCCCCATGGCGCCCTCGAACTGGCGCTCTCGGAGCCCGTTGAATGCGACTTGGTCGAATGGGGATCGGTGGCCATTGCCGGAGAAGATGGGAGCTCGTGGACTGTCGATGTCGCAGCGGCAGCGACGCTGTGTCCCGGCGTGGCTTCAGACCAGTTGACCTTGCCCCTGACCGACCCCTTGGAGGGCAATTGTGCCTTCACATTGTCGCTCACCCTCGGCATCCGCGACGCCTGCGATTCCGTGTGGACCTTTCCCTTGACAGTCGACGGGGCCACGACGGCTTGTCCGGTTGACCCCATCGTCACTTCGGACGCGGACACCGTGTGTGCGGGTGGGTGCGCCATCCTCGACGCGTCGCCCCGCGGTTGTGGCCCCACCGACATCTTCTGGACGGGCTCGGATGGCAGCACCTTTGCCGGCCCTGGCCCGTGGACCGTGTGCCCGGCGGCCACCACCACATATACCGCAACAGCCGTGGAGTCTGCCACGGGGCTGTCGGGGACGTCCTCGCTGGTGGTCTCCGTTCTGAATTTGGGCGCCTGGGTGGCCGACACCACGCTCTGCCCAGGGCAGTCATTGCCGTTGACCAGCGGCGATGTGGGCGGTTCCTGGTCTGGCCCGGGGGTGCTGTCCAGCCTGCCGTGGACGTTTGACCCGGACTCGAGCGGACCGGGCCTGCACACGTTGACGTTTCTCGCAGCGGGCAGCGCGTCCTGTGCTTCGGAGTCCACCGTGGAGGTCATCGACTTTCAAGTGCCCTCCGCCGTCGCCACCTGCCCCGACGCCACTCCGTTTGTCCCGTCTACCAACCCCATGGGCGGCATGTGGGCCGGCCCTGGATTCACAGGATCCACATTTGACCCGGCTTCCGTGGCCGATGCCCAAGGCGAAGCCGTGGAGACGGCCACTTACAGCATGCTGGGGTGTACCGCCACCACCACGTTTTACGTCCAGCCTCCCCTGCCTCCCATCCTCTTGGGTGACGTCTGTCAGTCCGAACCGGAACTCCCGCTGCCCTTCAATCCGCCCGGGGGGTGGTGGTCCGGAAATGGGGTGTCCGACGCCAACAACAGCTTGGTGCCGGAGGACACGCCGCCCGGCGCCATCGCCTTGACCTACAACATGGTGGGCTGCAACGGCAGCGCCGCCGGGAACCTGCTGCCCATCGATGCCGGCCCAGTCTCGACGAGCTGTCCCGAACAGGAGGCCTTGGTTCCGTTTCCCAGTTTCTACCCCACTGGCGGAAGCTGGAGCGGGCCCGGTATTGCGCCCACCGAAGAGGAGACGGGACTGTACGATCCCAGCCTCGTGGCCGACGGCACATGGGCACCGCTGGTGTACCTCGCTCCCAATGGGTGCAGCGACACGCTGTGGATGTTCAACCGCCAGACCACGATCACGCCAACGGTGTTGCACCTCTGCCGAGGAGACGAACTGAACGTGTTGGAAGCCAATGTGACACAGGCCAGTCCCTGGTGTGGCACTTGGACCGCACTCGATGCTGGAACCGCCACCGATGTCGGAGACTGCGACTGGGCATTGTCTTCCGCGACCCTTCCGATCGGGACGTCACGAATCACCTACAATGTCAACACCTGCACGGACACCTTGAAAGTCGTGGTCCATCCCGATTCGCTGGACTTGCCCCCTTGGACAGCCTGCAATTCCGACGACCCCGTGGACTTGCCCGACGTGCCCGAAGGTGGGGTCTGGAGCGGACCAGGGACTTCGGCGCCAAACCCCGGAGAGACGGCTTGGCGTTGGGATGCCGCTGCAGCGGGCAGCGGACAGCACGCTGTGATCTGGACCAGCCCGGCCGGCTGCGCGGACACCACCGCAGTGGAGGTGGAATCTCCGCCGGTCTGGTCGGCGCCCTTCGGTTCCATCCTGTGCTTCAATGATGCGGCTTTGTCGATTCCCGACCCGGCTCAGCCCGGCAACAGCACGACGGTGCCGCTGGAATCGTGGAGTTGGGACGGCACGCCCTGGTGGGGCGACACCACCTCCGCCCAATTGGGACCGGGTCTTCACCAGGTCGCGGTGCAATGGTCTGCGGCCGCTTGCGCGCTCGACACCTCATGGAATGTGGAGGTGCTGCCAGCGTTGGATGTGACGCTGGCGGTGGCCGATGCGGCGTTGTGTCCCGAATCTGGGACCTCGGCCACAGCTGAGGTAAGCGGCGGTTTGGGAGACCCTTCAGACCTGGTGGTCGCGTGGTCCGATGGGGGGCTGCCTTTGCTGGAACGGGTGATCATCCCGGATTCATCGGGTTGGTGGAGCATCACGGTGTCGGATGGCTGCTCGACGCCGGCTGCCGACAGCACATTCCTGTCCATTCTCCCGGCATTCAACACGGACGTGACCTTCAGTCCGCCTGCTTGCCACGGGGACAGCACGGCACTCGTGGTGGACGCCTTGAGCCCTGAAGGCGTGCTGCACTTCATCGAGGGCGACTCCCTCGGCAGCGGCCCACAGCTCATTGAGGCCCTCGCCGGGCAAGCATTGACCTGGACCCTGATCGACCCCGTGGAAGGCTGCACCACCGACACGGTACTGCTGGTCCCGGGACACCCCCCATTGGTGGCCGCCTTCACCATCACCCCTGCCTTGGATTGCGTCCCCTTTGATGCCCAGCCCATCAGCCTCATCGACTTGTCCAGCGGCCATGAGGCCGGTCAATGGTCTTGGACGCCGTTGCAAACCGACGATGTGGCCGCAGAAGTGGACTCCATCCCGTGGGCGCCCGGGATCAATCCCAGCCTTGCCCCCCTTGCATCGGGCACCTGGTCGGTGCAGCTGGTCACTTCGCAATCGGCGGGATGTGCGGACACCACCACGCAGACCTTGTGCATTCTCCCGCAAACCAACATTTGGGTGCCGGATGCCTTTTCCCCCAACGCCGATGGCGCCAATGACCGACTGCGCCCCCGAGGCAACGGCATCGCCCGCTGGTCCATGACCATCCACGACCGGTGGGGACGTCTCTTGTGGACCGAAGGACAGGAAGACCTGCTCCCCGGCGCTGCACTGCAAGCCACATCGGACAGCGGCTTCCCCATCGGCTGGGATGGCGACGGCGCTCCCGCGGGCGTTTACGTCGTGCAGGTCGAAGCGACCACCGACGGCGGCACACCGCTTTCTGTTCAACACCCCGTCCGGCTCGTGCGATGAATCGGCGGTTCCCCCTCCCCTTCATGGGCATGCTGTTGCTGGCCAGCCTCCACCCCTTCTCCGGCAGGGCGCAAGAAGCCGTGGCCCCTTGGGTGGGCGGTTTGCCGGGCCTGGAACACCCTGCAGCATGGGGTATCGGCACCGGAAGGGTCGCCGCAGGTGTGCAGCACACCGAGCGCTGGACGGACGATCCAGACGGCGCGCAAACCCATTGGCTCGGCGCAGGTTGGAGGATGCAGGATGGCGGCCCGTCCCGCGGTGCGGCTTGGTCCTTGGGCTGGAGCACCATGCTGGACAGGCAAGCCTCGGGCTGGACGGAAGGCCGCCACTTGATCGAAGCGGCCGTGCGCATTCCGCTCGACCAAGGGTGGAATGGCGCGGCAGGTTTGGGCATCGGTGTGGCCCACTGGTCGTTGGATGGTCGGGCATGGTCCTGGGACAATCAATACGGACCCGCCGGTTACAATCCATCCGCCCCCACCGGTGAAGCGGAGAATCGGACGTTTGGAGGCGAGTGGAATCCGGAAATCACCCTCGGTGTGGCGGCGGAACGGCCCGTCCAAAGGGGACGTCAAGGGCCTGCTTTGCGCGCCGCGGCTAGCCTCCACCACGGCTTGCGCCCCGTTCAGCCGCACTTTCTGCCCGTGGTTGCCGACACCACATCCCGCCGGATCTCCTGGTGGATGGACGGCACCGGCGACCTTGGCGTCGAACAGCTCCAGTGGACGGCTTGGCACAGGGGCAGCGTGCAGGGCGCTGCAGGGTTTGCAGAATTCGGCGGCAGCATCGGCCGCACCTTCGGCAGCGCCTCGCGCTACACCCGTGACGCGCAGGACCACCACATCCAATGGGGCATCCTGTGGCGCACCGACGGCGTTGTGCGACTCCCTTTGACCTGGCAGCATGGCGGCGTCCAGTGTTGGGTCGCTCCAGGACTTCGGTCAGGCCATCCCTCTCCGGCCGCCACAGGATGGGCCGTGGGCCTGACGTGGTCGCCCATTCGAGACGGGGTCACCCCCCTCGCCTCTCGTTGAGGCCCATTTCACAACACCAGAAGGGCGCCCCCCGAAGGAGGCGCCCCGTGAAGCATGGTGGCAATTTGGTCTTGGTTATTCCGCTCCACATTCAAGGTTGAAGAGGAGCAACAGGTCCAGAAGGTCCTGGATGCCCACACTTCCATTGAAGTCAAAGTCCCAACAGATCGGCGCCACACAGGTGCCGTCATCCAGGTTGGCCAGAGGCTGGTAGTTCTGCATGGCCGGATCCGTGCAACCGGTCCAGAGGCACGAGCCGTCTTCCACCGTTGCGCTCGGATCGAAGTTGATCGCATTCGGATAAGTGCACCCTTCGTCTCCACAATCCACGCCTGGCATGGCGCAAGGGTCCACGCCAATGTCCTCCAAAGAGAGCGGGTCGAGAATGCCGCAGCCTCCCCCGTCGGTGTTGTAGAACACCAAGAGGTCTGTCAATTCAAGGGCACCGATGGAGCCATCGTCATTGGAGTCCGGGCAAGGTGGCGCATCCGTGCAGCCCCCGTCATCGACCGTCGCATACGTGGTGTAGTTGCGGTAGTAGTCCACGGTACAACCGGCAAACGTGCAGGAACCATCATCGCCAATGGCAAAGGGATCGTAGTTGCTGGCCGTCGGATACGTGCAGCCCGGCGCCGCACCACAAGACCCATCGTCGTAGACCGCGTCGGGGTTGTAGTTGTCCGCCCCCGGATTGGTGCAACCACAGAGGGACACCACGGTGTCGGCCATGCCTTCGCTGGAGAAACTCACAGACGGACGGATGTCCATCAAGGGGTCGCCGCCCAGGAAGACCTGGAAGTTGAGCGTTCCGCTGAGGATGCCGTCGGTGGTGAATTGTCCGATGAGCACGTCGAGGTCGTCACCGGCAATGCCATTGGTGACATCGTTGGTCACGAACCAAGCACCGCCTGTGGCGTCGTCGATGTCGATGCCCCCGCCTGAGGAGAAGGCCGCCAACCAGTTCTGACCCGGGCTGCTCACACCGGACACCTCACCTTGACCCAGGGCGGAGTTCGGAATCTGGTCCACACCAATGGTCACCCAGCTGTCATAGGGCAGCGAAGGAATGACCCCGAACAACAGCGGGTTGATGGCCGATCCATAGTTGGACCCGATCGGATCCTGATACCAGGAAGTCGAGGTGTTGAGGTTCAATGGGAGC
>CBFHWV010000051.1:0-2688 GCA_965659565.1 uncultured Flavobacteriales bacterium | reverse complement strand
ATTGCCGAACACGCTGGACACTTTGTCCGCCGCATCCTGCACCATGATGTACATGCGGTAGGTCGACTGACCGGCCAAATCGCCCGTGGTGTGCACCGTGGTGCGCTCCAACTTGAGGCCATACCCTGCACTGTCACTGTCAAAGGTCAGCACGCCGGGACCGGCCACCACGTCCGGCTCGTAGCAGGAGCAGTATTCGCAGCTGCCATCGTCTTCGGTGACGATCGGGCTGTAGTTGCAGGCGGCGCTGTCGGTGCATCCACCGAGCTCGTCTTCGTCGCAGACCCCGTCGCCATCGGCGTCGTTGAAGCAATTGCCGAAGCAGTCCACGTTGGCACTCTGGTAAATGTCCGCGGCGTAAATGCAGCTGCCATCATCCACATTGAAGCCCCCACTGTAGTTGCAGGCCTCGGGGTCTGTGCATCCCAAAGAGACCAGCTCATCACAGGAATTGTCGTCCACGTTGGCCGCAGCATCGTATTCGATGTAGGCTGGATCGGTGCATCCCTCCACGACGAGCGTGGCACAAGAACCATCGTCCACATCGGCCGTGGCATCAAACTCCAGGTAAGTCGGGTCAATGCAACCGCCGTACAGGCAAGAACCGTCCTCATCCGTGGCGTCCGCCGCGTAATTCACAGCCGCTTCGTCCATGCAACCTGGGACTTCAGCCTCGTCGCAGACGCCGTCTCCGTCGAGGTCATTCAGACATTCCCCATCGCAGTCGACATAGGTGACACCATACAGGTCCACAGGCCCATCGCAGTCCCCAGTGGTGTTGGCTTCCGCATTGAAATTGCAAGCCTCGCTGTCCAAGCAGCCCACGACCACCGGCGTCACACAGGAGCCATCGTCGGTGTTGGCCGCCGCGTCGAACTCCAGGAAGCCCGCGTCCGTGCAGCCCAGCACCACCGGCGTGGCGCAGGATCCGTCGTCCGTGTTGGCCTCCGCGAAGTACTCGGTGTAAGCCGGGTCCGTGCAGCCCTCGATCACGGGTGTCATGCAGCTGCCATCGTAGACGTTGGCCAGCGGATCGTACTCGAGGAAGTTGGCATCCGTGCAGCCCTCCACAACCGGCGTCGCGCAGGAGCTGTCGTCCACATTGGCCTCCGGGTTGAATTCGAGGAATCCGTCGTCCGTGCAGCCTTCCACAATCAGGGTCGCACAGGAGCCGTCATCCACATCCGCCGTGGCATCGTATTCGAGGTAAGCCGGATCCAGACAGCCGCCATAGAGGCAACCCCCGTCGTTCACATTGGCCTGGGCGTCATAGTTGGCCGCCTCAGGATCGGTACACCCGGAGTAGACACAGAAGCCATCGTCGACGTTGGCGCCTGGGTCAAAGTTGTCCGCCTCGGCATCCGTGCAGCCGAAGTATTGGCAATCCCCGCTGTCGAAGTTGGCCGAGGGGTCGTAGTTGTCAGCCTCGGGATCGAGACAACCGAGGAAGAGGCAAGAACCGTCATCCACATTGGCAAAGTCATCGTAATTGATGGCCGTTGCATCCGTACAACCGAGGTATTCACAGCTGTTGTCCTCGAGGTTGGCCTCCGGATCAAAGTTGTCCGCAAACGGGTCCGTGCAGCCTGGGTAGGTGCAGCTCCCGTCATCCACGTTGGCCGCAGCATCGTAGTTCGACGCATTGGAATCCAAGCACCCGAGGTATTCACAGGAACCATCGTCGGAGTTCGCCGTGGCGTCGTAGTTGTCCGCCTCGGCGTCCGTGCAGCCGAAGTACAGGCAGGAGCCGTCATCACTGTTGGCACCGGCGTCATAGTTGTCCGCCTCGGCGTCCGTGCAGCCGAAGTACAGGCAGGACCCATCATCGCTGTTGGCCGTCGCGTCATAGTTGTCCGCCTCCGCGTCGATACAACCGAAGTACAGGCAGGACCCGTCGTCGGTATTGGCGTCGGCGTCGAAGTTGTCCGCTTCCGGATCAATGCAGCCCGCGAGCTGGCACGTGCCGTCGTCGTCGGTGGCCAGTGCATCGTAGTTCAAGGCCTCTGCATTGGTGCAACCCAGCACCTCGGCCTCATCGCACACTCCGTCGCCATCGAGGTCGCTCAGGCATTCACCTGCACAATCCACGTAGTCCACACCGTACTCGTCCACCGGGTAGGTGCAGGAACCATCTTCCTGGGTCGCGTCCGCATTGTAGTTGCAGGCCGTGTCGTCCATGCAACCGAGGCAAGACATGAAGTCACAGGAACCGTCATCCACACTGGCATTCTCGTCATAGTTACAAGCCGTCTCGTCCATGCAACCGAGGTAGAAGCAAGACCCGTCGTCCACGTTGGCGAAGTCCTCGTAGTTGGCCGCAGCAGGGTCGGTACAACCGGAGAACAGACAGGATCCGTCATCGGCATTGGCACCGGCATCGTAGTTGTCGGCAAACGGATCCGTACACCCGAGATACAGACAGTCGCCGCTGTCAAAGGCCGCGTCGGCGTTGTAGTTGTCCGCTTCCGGATCAAGACAGCCCACGAGCAGGCAGGTGCCATTGTCGACCGTAGCCAGGAAATTGTAGTTCAAGGCCGACGGGTTGGTGCACCCTTCAATGATGCAGGAACCGTCGTTGTAGGTCGCCGTCGGGTCATAATTGGACGCGAAGGGCAACGTGCAGCCTCCGAAGATGCAGGAGCCATTGTCAATGTTGGCGTCCGGGTTGTAGTTGTCGGCAGCCGGGTT
>CBFHWV010000050.1:0-13523 GCA_965659565.1 uncultured Flavobacteriales bacterium | reverse complement strand
CGATCGCCCAGATTGAGCTCTGGAAGAACAGCGCCAACTACGAGAACAAGGTGTACACCTTGCCGAAGCACCTCGACGAGGAGGTGGCCCGCCTCCACCTCGAGAAAATCGGGGTGGACCTCGAAGTCATGTCGCAAGAGCAGGCTGACTACATTGGGGTTCCGGTAAACGGCCCCTTCAAGGGCGACGCCTACCGTTACTGATCGGCATCCCGGACATCGGGAAGCCCACACGAGAAAAGCCCCGGCAGAAGCTGGGGCTTTTTCGTGTCCATAAAAAGGGCGGCGTCAGTTGCGATTGCGGATGGACAGCACCGGCGGAATCCAGGTGGTCGTGTACCGCTCGAGCGGGGCGGTGGTCGGTCCTTGGATGATGGACCCGTCGAAGATGTACCACTGCGATTCACTGCAGGGGTCCTCGATGGTGTACCCGTCTTGGCTGACAGTGCATTGGCACCCGGCATCCACGTCGTAGGTGGCGTGGCGGTCGAGGATGACAAATTCGTCCAAGGTGTAGCGGTAGACGATGAGCCCGCGGCTCCCTCCGGAGATGTACAGCCAGTTCCCCGGGAAATTGAGCACGTTGTATGCGGGCAGACTCAAGTTGAGGTCCACCTGAACATCGACATAGGGAATGACGCCCGGCGTGTCGTGGCAACTGCCGAGGGGCAGGCAGGCCAGCACGAGGAGCAGGGGAAGGTGGTGAACGGTCATGGTGTGGGGGTTCGAAGACCGAGGGGGTCCTTGGGGCGTCCGGGAACGAAATCCTTGAGGTAATGCGGCTCGTGATCGGCCACATCGACCCACTGGCCTTGCGCGATCAGGGCCAGCGTTTCCGGCAGCAAGTCGGCTGCGGAGGGGAAGGCGGCGATGCAGGTCCAATCGGAGGCAGACCCTTGCAGGACATCTTGGCATTTGGTCGCCCCATCTCCAATGAGCAACGCCGGCCCGTCCCCGAGGTCGGACCGGAAATCGGCGTCCACAATGGCAGCGGCAGGCTGGCCTGCGGCATCCAAGGTGTAGATCTCCATGCGGCGCGCGTCGATGGCGGGCACGATGCGGCCGGGCTGGTCTGCCAAGTCCGGCACGCGCTGCGCGCCGAGGTGTTGGAGGGCGCGAAGCGGCGAGGGGGCGACCAGCGGAATGCCCAGCCCGGCGCACATGCCCTTGGCTGCAGAAGTCCCGATGCGAAGGCCGGTGAAGGAGCCGGGGCCGTTTCCCACGGCGATCGCGGTGAGGTCGCGCTTGGCCACCTCGCACCCGATGAGCAGTTCGTCGATCAGCACATGCAGCCGCTCGGCGTGCTGGTGCTTGTCGGCGTGTTCGTCGCGGCGGCCGACCAGGGTGCCGTCAGGTCGGGCCAATGCGACGGAGCACTGGAGCGTGGCCGTTTCGAGGAGGAGGATCATCCGCCGGTGGAGATGGACACGGAGAACCCACTGGCTTGGGGGCTGCCGCCGGCCTGGCCCGTGGCTTGGACGGCATCGCCATCCTTGAGTTTCCGGCTCAGCAAGTCATAGGGCCCCGTGATGACGGTGGCGCCTTCGGGCAAGTCACCGAACACCTCGATGTAGGTGTTGTCCTGGATGCCCGTTTGAATGTTGTGGCGGACGGCGCGCCCCTGGTCCAACAGGAACACGCAGAGCTGGCTTTCGGCGCTGGCATCGCTGGTGTCCGGCCGTGTGGTGACGGCCTTGATGGGCACGGCCACTACGCCATCGCGGATGTCGGTTTCGATGTCGACGGTGGCGGACATGCCGGGCCGGAATGGCGTCCAGCTGCTGTCGCGTCCGGCGCGCAGGTCGTCGTAGCCTGCTGGGAGAATGCGCACCTTCACGCTGAAGTTGGTCACGCTTTCCAAGCTGAGCCGTGCGACACCCGTGGCGTTGAGGGCCGTGTTGCCGATTTCCGTGACCACGCCGAGGAAGGTCCGTTCGGTGTAGGCATCCACCTCAATGCGTGCCGTGTCGCCGAGGTTGACCTTGACGATGTCGGATTCATTGACCTCCACATCGACCTCCATGGCCTCCAGTTCGGAGACGTTCATGATGACCTCGCCTTGGAAGGAACCGATGCCTTGGACGCCTTCGCCTTCTTCCTTGACGAGGGCAGTGATGGTGCCGCCCTGCGTGGCGCGGAGGACGGTGCGCCGGAGGTTGTCCTCGGACTCCTTGACGGCGGCTTCCGCACTGCTGATGTTGAATCCGGCCGACCGCAGGTTCTGCTCTGCGGCCTCCAGGTCGGCTTCCGCACTTTGGAAGCTCACCTCCGCTTGCTCAAAGTCGGCCGTGCTGAGGACGCCTTGGCTGTACAGGTCGCGGTTGCGTTGAAAGCCGAGTTCGGCGGCCGAAAAGGCGGCCTTGGATTGGGCCAGACGCGCCTCGGCTGTGGCCTTGTTGGAGCGGGCGTTGTCGAGTGCAGCCTTGGCCTGCCGCAACCGGCTTTCGTAGATGTCGGGGTTGATGCGGGCCAGCAGTTGACCGGCTTCCACCCGGTCGCCTTCGCGGACAGGGAGCTCGATCAATTGACCGCTGACTTCTGCCGACACCTTGACCTCCACTTCGGGTTGGATCCGGCCAGACGCAATGACGGTCTCAACAATGCGCTGACGCCCGATGGGCTCGGCATCGGCCTGGGGCAATTCGGGGCCGCGACCGAACACCGCGGCCACGACAAGCAGCAGCAGAACGCCGCTACCGAGGAGCATGAGGGTGCGCTTGCTGAGTTTCATGGGTCAGAGGGTGAAGCGCAAGCCGCGGCCGGAGTAGAAGTCGAGGATGGCGACGCGGAAAATGAGGTCGTACTTGGCCCGCAGGGCGGTGAGCCGGGCGCTGTCGTAGCGGTTTCGGGCTTGGGTGTAGTCCACTTGGGTGGACGCCCCCTGTTCAAACCGAAGGGCCGCATTGTCAAAAGCGAGTTTGGCCGACATCTCTGAACGCTCAGCAGCAGCGAGGGTCTCGGTCGCATTGCGGGCATCGCGGTGGGCCCGCTCCACGGATTGCTGCAAGGCTTGCTGGGTTTGCTCGAGCTGAAGTTCGGCCTGTTCCACACCGATTTCGCTCCGCCGGACCCCGTTGCGCACGGACCAGCCATTGAAAATGGGCACCGACAGGCTGAAGAACAGGCTCTGGTTGACGTTGGAAGAAATCTGGTCGCTGAAGGGGCGCGTCCGGTAGTCGTTGTAGGTCAGTGCGCTGGAGAGCACGGGCTCGAGGCTGGTTTCGGTGACCCCGATGGTGAAGACCTCCAGCGTGGGGTCTCCCACCGGCTCCTGCGCGGCACCCGAGAAGCCGGATCCATAGCTCCAGCTGGCGCTGAGTCGGGGCAGGCCCACCGTTTTGGCGAGGTCCATGCCGATGCGTTGCTGTCGAATGCGGGACTCGCCGGCTTTGATCTCGGGAAACGAGGTGAGGGCCGCGGACACGACGCGGTCGAGGGCGGGCAAAGCCGGAATGCTGTTGATGCTGCTGATGTCCGGACGGTCGATGCGCAGGTTGTCGGTGTCTTCGGGGCTCAGGCGCATGGTCTGTGCCAGCTGGAGCTTGGCCAATGCGAGGTCGCCTTGGGCCGCCACTTCGCTGCTCTCGTCGGAGGCCAGCTGGGCTTGGAGGTCGAGCAGGTCGGCCTCCGGCGCGGCACCGGCATCGACAAAGGCGCGGATGCGGGTGACTTGGGCTTCTGTGTTCCGAACGTTGAGGGCGGCAATGTCGAGGGCGTCCTCGGCAAACATGACACTCAGAAAGGCGCTGGCCACCTGCAGTGCGACGTCGTTCTGGGTGCGTTGGAGGTCAAAATCCGCCGCCACGCGCCGCTCTTCGGCCTGGTCGAGGCGAAGGTGGTTGGCCATGCCGGCAAACAGGGTGATGCCAGAACCGAGGCCCAAGGAGTTGGACCGGATGCGGGAGGTGGCGAATTGGTTGGTGAAGGGGTCAATGGTCTGTCCCCAGTTGTATCCATGAGAGGCGCTGCCGTTCAGGTTGGGCAGAAAAGCGGCCTTGGCTTCATCGACATCGATGTCATTGCCGGCCAGCCCCAGCTTGCCTTGGCGGACTTGCAGGTTGTTGTCCTGCGCATGGGCAATGGCCCGCTCGAGCGACCAGGTCGCATTCTGGGCGCCACCGCAGAAGGGCGCCATGAGGAAAAGCAGAAAAAGGGGGGCGAAACGAAGGGAGGTCGTCATCATCGGGGAGCAGCCATCAGCAAACACCCTGCGAAAGTACGGACCGCGTGGCAGCGGCCGTGAGGGGGTGAAATCAATGCGCGAGCACTTCGATTTCAACCCGCCGGTTGGCGTCGTGTTGCCAAGCATACAGGGGGTCGGCAAACAGCAGGGCCTCTGCGCCGCGGCCGCTGACTTCAAGCCGGCTCGCGTCTACACCGTGTTGGGTGAGCCATTCGGCGAGGACTTCAGCGCGGCGGGTGCTGGCCCGGCGATAGAACGCTTTGGAGCGTCGGCCGTCCGCACCGTTGACGTGCCCGATGACCTTGATCCGGACGTCGGGATTGGCGTCCATCCAGGCGAGGAGCTCTTCGGCCACCTCCAGGCTTTTGGGGTGGAGCCGGTGGGCGTTGCCCACGAAATGGATGCCGAGGATGTCGGTGCGGAGCCCGGCTTCGAGCGGGCGCAAGGCCACGCGAATGTTGGGGGAGCGCAGTTGGTCGGGCCAGAAGGATTCCGAATGGAACATGTGGCCGGGTTTGTGGCCGATGACGGTGTGGCGCCGATGGGGAACAAGCTGGACCACCGTGTCTTGAATCGCACGCCACCGGCCGGGACGCCGGTTTTGGTAGCCGAAGAGCACCAGGTCACAAGGGGTGGGGCGCTCGTCGCTGTCCACGGTGATGTGGAATTGGCCGTATTCCAACGAGGGGGCAAAGGGGTCGATGGCGCGTTCGGCTTGGAATTGAGCCGCGGCGGGCAAAGCGGCCAGAAGGGCCGTGGCCAGGACCGTGAGGGTCAAGCAAACGTTCCGCCACCGTTGGCGGGCAACAAGCTGGTCGAGCATGCGTATAATTTACGCATTATTCGACGAAATTCCATTTTTTGAAGACGAGATAACCTAAAATCCCAAGGAGGAGGTAGGGGACGGCCATGATGTACAGGATGCCCTGGTTGATGCCGCGCCCCACGGCCCCTTGTTCGGCGCTGTCTTCCGCCACCGCTTTGCACATGACGCATTGGGCCTCCACATCGGATGCGACGACCACCGCGATCACCAACAGCAGAAGGCCCCACCGGCGCGCCATCAGTAGGGGTAATACGGTGAGATCATCAGGTACACGATGACGCCTGTGGCGGTCACGTACAGCCAGATGGGCATGGTGATGCGCGCAATGCGACGGTGCCGGGCCACATCGCCCATGAGCCCGCGGGCGTAGCTGAACAAGGCCAGCGGAACGATGCCAGCCGACAGCAGAATGTGGCTTACCAGCACGATGAAATACACCGTTCGAATGGGCCCTTCGCCGCCAAACTTGGTGGACTCGGTCAGCAGGTGGAACGTCACATAGCTCACGAGAAACAACGCGGACAGCGTGAGGGCCGCGGTGTTGAGGGCCTTGTGTCGGGCGACGCGTCCCTTCCGAATCGACAGAAAGGAGACCAACAAACAGGTGAAGGCGGACGCATTCAACAGCGCGTTGAGCCTCGGCAACCAATACACCTTGCGAAGGGTGTCTTCGGTCAGCCCTTCGGCCGGTGGGATGAGAAACAAGGCCACCACCACCAAGGGGATGGCGATGGACACCGTCCACACGAACCGGCGGACGGCGGCAGGGTTGGCGGCGAGGTTGTCAGAGGGGGCGTTCATGGCGTGGTGTCGGATGCGGCCTGCGCCAGCAGACCGTACACATCCTCCAACATCTGATCGACGGCGGAGGTTTTGGTGCCGTCATAAGAACCGCGAATGTGGCCTTCGGCGTCGATGAGCAAGACTTGATCGGAATGGAAGAATCCGCCCGCAGCCGTGTCGCTGGGCAGGGCAGTCAGCAGGTAGCCTTCTTGCAGCAAAGGGTAGAGCTCTTCCTTGGGGCCGGTCAAGAACCGCCACACATCGGGGTCGGCACCCAAGCGGTCCGCATAGCGGCGCATGCGCTCCGGGGTGTCGTTGGCGGGGTCGACGGTGTGGGTGAGGATGCGCACCTGATCCGCCAGCCCGTCGGCCTGCAGTTGGTCGTGCACGCGGCCGAGTTGGCTGCTGATGACCGGACAAATGGTCGGACAGGCGGTGAAGAAGGCGTCGACCAGCCGCACCTTTCCAGCCACGTCGCGGTGGCTGCACTCCCGTCCGAGCTGGTCCGTCAGGGCGAACTTCGGCGTGGTGTAGAACACCGTATCGGCGCCGCCATCGGGCCGGCGCACCACATCGTGGAGGCCGAGGTAGGGCAGGGGGCGGGACAGGGCTGCGGCGTCTTCCAGTGCTTTCTCCGCCTCGCGCTTGCGTTTTTTGAGCAAGGCGATGTCCTCGACGGCGTCGCCGATTTCATGCTCGCTCGACGCGAGGTACTTCTGGCGCACATACCCCCGGCCATCGATGAGCAACAGCGTTCCGACGTTGTACGGGTCGGCTGTGTCCCTTGGGATGCCGAGGTCCTCGGCGATGATGCGGTCGATGGCCTCTTGGTCGCCGGTCAGAAACCGCCACTTGTCGGGGAACCGGTTGTAGCGTTCGTTGCGGGAGACATACTCCAGCAGGCGGGCCGGTTGGTCGTGCTCGCTGTCGAGGCTCAAGCAGAGCAGGCCCACATCGGGCTCATCGCGGTACCGCCAATTGGCCCAAAGCAACTGCTGGGTGAGCTCCACCAGGTGGGGCGTGGTGGCCGTATCGGTGGTGAAGAAGGCCAGCAGCCAGAAGGTGTCGGCGAGGTCGTCCCGGCCCACGGCTTGGCCATTTTGGTCCGTCAAGTTGAATTCGGGCAGGCGCCGGGCGCCCACAGGCGAATCCGTCCGAGCGCCTTCCGGCGTGAAGTAATCGAGGTTGCTGAATTCATGCCGCATGCCCCGTCCCAAGACGAGCAGCAACAGCAAGGGCAGACCGGGAAGGGAAGCCACCAGGAGCAACCGCTTCCATCCGCGACGGGGGGATGGGGTCGGTTTGCCCATTCAGGCTCAGTGGAACATCAGGTCCATCCCGAAATGGGAGGCCCCTTCCGTGAGGGCGATGAAAATGAGGTACGCGATGAACACGAAATAGGGAACCACCACAGCATTGCGGAGGTTCTTGCGCTCGTCACCGAGGTGCATGAACGTCATCACGATGTAGCCCGCCTTGAACAGGGTCAGGATGATGAAGGTCCACTTGATGGCCGTCCAAGTGAAGGTCTCGCTCCGCTTGAACATCACGCCCATGCCCACCTCCACTGCCGTGATGACGGACAGGATGACGGTGACCATGTAGATCTTTTTGCGGATGGCTTGTCCCTCCTCTTCGCTGTGGTGGGCGTTGAGGGCGTAGCTGTCGTTGACAATGAGGTCGTCGCGCTCCATATCAAATGAGGTAGAAGAAGGTGAACACGAACACCCACACGAGGTCGACGAAGTGCCAGTACAGGCCCACTTTTTCGACCATCTCGTAGTGCTTGCGGCGTTCCATCACCCGGTTGAGCACCATGAAGAAGACCACGATGTTGATCACCACGCCGGAGAAGACGTGGAAACCGTGGAATCCGGTGATGAAGAAGAAGAAGTTGCTGTAGCTCTGCTGGACGGCGTATTCGCTGTCGTGCAGGTTGGCGCCAAAGGAGAAGTTCTCGGAACGGGCGTTCCAGAGGTCCATCATGGCGTCGCCTTCGATGAGCGTTTCCCCTTCCACGAATTTGTTGAGGGTCAATCCGTGCAAGTGCGCCTCGTGGGGATGATCGCCCAACTCGGTCAGGACGATGTGTCCGCCCGATTCGGAGAGGGTGACGGCTGGATCGCCGTCGAGGTACATCTCCATCAGGTGACCGAAGTGGTGGTCCATGAAGACGGATTCTCCGGCGGTCATGTTGAACACTTCCCCTTCCGGTCCGGACACGGTCACGTCTTCGGCCAGGAGGAAACTGCCCCCGCTGCCGTGGATGAAGTGGCTCCACTCCCAGGCTTGGCTTCCGAGGAAGGTGAATCCACCCACAATGGTCCAGGCCATCCACTTGAGCACGCCGCTGCGGTCATTGCGGTGGCCCGCTTCCACGGCGAGCACCATGGTGACGGAGCTCACGATGAGGATGAAGGTCATCAAGGCCACGTAGGCGAGGGGGTAATGCCCTTCGAGGAAAGGCATGGCCCGGAAGACCTGCTCCCCGATGGGCCACGCGGCGGTGGAACCTGCCCGACTGAATCCGTAGGCCACCAAGAGTCCGCCGAACGTCAAGGCGTCGGAGACCAGGAAGTACCACATCATCATTTTGCCGTAGCTCACGCTGAACGGCGACCGACCTCCTCCCCAGAGGACGTCCTTGGAAATTGCTTTGCTTGCCTCTCCCGACATGACGCTGATTTGCGAGGGCAATATTACGCCATCCTCAGTGGAGTAGGAACAGGAAAGCGAACAGGTACAACCAAAGCAGGCCCAGGAAGTGCCAATAGACGCCTGCGGTGGACAAGCGCACTGTATCACCGGGGTGAATCCGGCCCGTCAGGACGCGGATTCCGTTGACGATGAGATAGGCCAATCCAAGGGCCAGGTGCAGGATGTGAATGACAATGAGGATGAACAAATACCCGGCTGAGGCGTTGGACACGCGCTCGACTTGGAGGGTGATGTCGCGGGCGAGCAACACGTCATCTGCGGCAAACAGCTGTTCCGTTTCCGGACGGTAGTTCAGCGGCTCACCGTCCTGGGTGACGGTGTAGTCCACCCCCCATTCTGCGGGGCCCTCGAGCAGGTTCTGGATGCTGTTCCAACGGTAGGCCTCGGCCCCACTGGCGGTTTCATCGACCGTCCAGCCCATGCCTTTTTCCTGCAGTTCCTCCCAGCCGTTGAGCTGGGTAACGGTGAAGGCCACGCCCAGCACAAAAGTCAAGGCGAGGTGGACAAAGCTCAGGGTGGTGTTGCCCTGCTTCATGGCCCGCAGGCTCAGCCACATCGGCAGGGAGCTCAACACGATCAAGGCGTTGCTGATCCACAAGGTCTGCGGCGCTTCGATGTGGACCCAGTATTGGCCCACGTTGGACACGATGTAGGCGGAGGTGAATCCGGCGAACAGCATGACGACCGCGAAGAGGATGAAGTACATCAGCATCTTCTTGGTGCGGACGCGCACTTGGGGGTCGAGGCCGTCAAAGACGTCGACCTTGGGAGCCGGTGCGTCGGGTTGGTCGGTGGAGTTGCTCATGGATCAGGGGTGTGCGGTTCAAACCGATTCGTCCGGCTTGGGTTCAAGGGAGTTTGTCCAGCACGTACGTGACCTGCACGATCGGGAGGTACAGGAAGCTGGCAAACATCAATTGCCGGGCATCTTTGACGTCGAGGCTGCGCCACAATTTGACCGCGGGGACCAAAAATCCCAGCCCGGCGAGGATGGCCACCACCAGCGCGATGTTGCCGACCATGGTCGCGTCACCGGGCAAGGCCCAGGGCAGCAAGCTCGCGGGGATGCACAGCATGGTGTACAGCAGGATTTGTCGGGCACTGGCCGCGCTCCGCCCTTCCTTGAAGGGCAGCATTTTGTAGCCCGCCTTGAGGTAATCGTCGTGCGCCACCCATGCAATGGCCCAGAAATGCGGGAATTGCCACATGAATTGGACGGCGAACAGGGTGCCGGGCTCGATGCCGAATTGGTGCGTGGCCGCCACATGGCCGAGCATGGGCGGGATGGCGCCCGGGATGGCGCCCACGAGGACGCTGAAGCCCGTGCGGCTCTTCAGGGGCGTGTACGCCAACACGTAGCTCGCGATGGCGAGCAGGCCGAGCAGGCCGGCTCGGGTGCCGAGGTGGAACAGGGCCGCCAGTCCGAGCAGTCCGGCCAGCGTGGACCAACTGGCTGCGGCGCGAACGCTCATGCGGCCGGTGGGCAGGGGCCGGCCGGCGGTGCGGCCCATTTTGGCGTCGGCTTCCTTTTCGAGGATTTGATTGAACCCATTGGAAGCTCCGGTCAACAGGTATCCCCCGATGGTCAACTCGAGGAAGGGAATGAGGCCAATGCTGTCGGTGCCCATGAACCAGCCGAGCACCGCGCTCAGCACGACGAAGGTGCCAAGCCGCAGTTTGAACAGAACCGCAAGGTCCTTCAACAAGGTGGGGGTGGGGGAAGGTGAAGCCGACATGGCGGACGGCGAAATTATGTCGGGGTCACCAATCGGCCCCAAGGAAGGGGCCTGCGGAGCGCAATCCGAAGGACAGCCACCATTCTCGTGCGGGTGTCCCGGCTGTCAGCGCCGTTTCCCGCGCTCCCGCGAATTGGGCAAAGGCGGTGATGTGGACCCCGCCACCGAGGTCGAGTTGGCGTCCCACATCCACGATGCCCATCCAACGGTCACGGCGGGTGCCATTCAGCCACGCATACGTGTCGGCGGTGCGGTCGATGTCGCCCACCTGTGGCAGCGATCCGGTGGGGGCATCTCCGCGGGTGTCGTCCCCGCGCACCGAATGGGTCACCCGTGCGGTGAGGGTCCAGGCGTCGTGGCGCAGGTGCCCTTCGAAGGCCCCCTCCACGAAGTTGGCCCCCAGTGGGTGGGCGAGGGGCGTCAAACCATGGGTGTAGGCCGACGTCGGGGTGTAATGGCTGTAGGTCCACGGCCTCGCGGCAGCGCCTTCCAGACGCCATCCGCCCCAACGCGTGGTCCACAGCACACCGCCGAGCAGGCCGAATTTGTTGCCCCACCACTCCGTGCCGCCCAGCAATTCGGACACGATGAGTTCATCCAGGAGGAATTGGCCATAGAGCTCACGCGGCCGCTCCGTGCCGCCCTGACCGAGTCGGAGCCGGCCCTCCACCCCCACGAGGGCGTTGTCGGAGCTGCCCTGAACGTATTCGGTGGGCCGAAGGCTGGTGAGCGGAAGGAGGTAATGGGGCTCGACGTTGCGCAGCCCTCCCGCAGTGTTCCAGACCACGGCACCCCACAAGGCGCCGGTGATGCGCTCGCCCAAGTCGAGCTCCAGCCGGTGCGAGACCACCATGCGGTCGATGGCCGTGCGGAGCGGGCCAACCGGAGGCACCCACAACCGGGGGTCTCCCGTGGCGCCGGTCCAGCAATCGATGTGCGCTTGGCCTTGCACCGCTTCGATGCGGTGGCGGTAGCGCAGTCGCCCACCACCATCGAGTCCGACTTGGAGAAAGGGCACGGGCGCACTGTGGCCCCCGCGAAACAGGGAGCGGCGTCCGAAGCCGTCGTGCAGGGTGTCCCGCCCGGCTTCCACCCGCACACTCCGAGAAGGGGTCCAAGACCAACGCCCGCGCAGCCGGGTGGCCATGCGCCCTTCATTTTGGCGCCGGTCAAAACCGGCTTCCGCCCAGCGGTCAAAGCGGGTGCCGGCGCCCCGAACCGCGTCCCACCGGACCACGAGTGCCCATTTGGGTTGGTGGGCACGCAGGGTCAAGGCGCCTGCAAACGCCATGGCAGACTGCGGAGGTTCGGCATCCCCTTGCCACACCGTGGCGCCAATCCGCCCCAGTTCGGCGCCGAGCACCATGGCGTTTTGGGCGGTGTCAGGGCGGGCGGTCACCTGAACGCGGACCGAATCGGACTGGGCGATGCACCAATGGGTGCAAGACAACCAGAGGAAGAGCAGGGGCCGCGACATGGTGCAAACCTAGCGGCAGCCGGGGCGAATCAATGCGCGGATTCGACGGCGCTGTTCACAGCGGACGCCGGACGAAGCTTGTGGACGACCCACACGGTGGCGGGCAACAGCCAGGCCACACCGAGCAGGATGAAAAAGGCGTTGGTCGCCTCCATGGCCGGCATCCAGAAACCAAGGGCCACCATGCCGGCAGAATACAGGTGGATGGTCAAGGCGGCCTGAAGGTGGGTCATGCCGAGGTCCAGCAACCGGTGGTGAATGTGGATGCGGTCGGGAGAGAACGGTGACCGTCCGCGGGCCACGCGCAAAGTGAACGCCCGCAGGGTGTCCACCAAGGGGTAGGCCAACAGGGTCATGGCCAGCACGGGCATGGCGCGGTGGTCCCACATGGCTGGCACGAGCTCTGCCGGCGTCGAAATGATGGACGTGGCGATCACGTACAGCATCATGCCGAGCACCAAAGAGCCACTGTCTCCAAGGAAGATGCGGGCAGGACTGATGTTGAAGATGATGAAGCCGGCCAGCGCGCCACCCAAGGCCATGCACAGCATGGCCAAGTCGGGTTGCCCGGTCAAGGAGAACCACAGCGACCCTGCAATGGTGGCCAGCAAACCATACCCGCTGGCCAAGGTGTCGATGCCGTCAATCAGGTTCACCGAGTTGACCACCACCACATACACGAAGAGCGAGAACAGCAGCGAAGGCAGGGCCGATATGGCGCCCAACCCAAACAGTCCCCCGAAATCCGAGATGGCAAATCCACCGCCCAGAATGAGCACCAAGCCGACGATGAGTTGTGCGGCGAGTTTCTTCAGCGGATTCAAATCGGACAGGTCATCCTTGAGACCGAGGAAAAACAAAATGGTCGTGCCGGCCGCCAGTCGGAGGAAGGCGATGGCGTCAGTCCCTTCCGGGGTGACCATCGCGGTGGTGGTCACCAACGTGGCGATGAACACCAACACACCACCGAGCCGGGGCACGC
The DNA here is from genome assembly GCA_965659565.1 of uncultured Flavobacteriales bacterium. Lineage (GTDB taxonomy): Bacteria > Bacteroidota > Bacteroidia > Flavobacteriales_D > Sanyastnellaceae > UBA8752. Next base: position 819 of record CBFHWV010000050.1, on the reverse strand, counting down.
TTCTCTGATGGACTTTGCGGTCCTCGAGGGGCTCGTCGAGCAGGTTTTTTTGCACCGCGAGCCGAATCAGTGAAGGCATGCCCAGCATCACTATGGCAAAAGCGATGACGGCTGCAGACATGGTTAAAGCAGGTGTATGAACGCTCATTTGTCTGCGATTTAACGATTTTCGTCCTGTTTTGGTTACGTGAAATTTGTGACCGGGCGCATTCCTACATGCCGTCGTCAAAAGACCTGACGCCTTGAGAACAAGGGCCCCGAGATGCCCAAGCTCCAGAATTGGGTGTTCGTGCCATATAATGTGGTGCTTGAGATGAAGGGGGACACGGGGACCAAGGATGGCCACCACCGGTTGGGCCACTGTTGGGCGCGCCATTTTCTTCGCGTGTCCGACACGGCATCTGCGCTCGCAGAGGGCGCTGAGAAGGTGTTTTTCCAGCTCCATGACCCATCGTGGAGCCGCCCCAATTCCGAGGCGAGGCGCCATCCACCGAGTTGCACTTCCACGCCTTGTCGCCAAGAAGTCCGCCAAGGCGAGGCGTCCTGGATGCCCAACAGGTCGGCGGGGAGATTGGGGTCCAACCCCGACATCATGGACCCTTCGGTGGGGGACCACTCCGTCCACAGGGTCCACCGCTGGCCGTGCCGAACATGGCCGACCAGCCACTGATGTCGCGGTTTTTGCAGGTCGAGGGCGTTGGACAGACCGGCCAATCGGTCCGGGTTGATCCTGAATTGTCCGTACCACGTCGAATGGGAACGCCGCCATTGCACGTCCACGCCGTCATGTCCCCCGATGAACCAAGGGCGTTCGCCGGC